>JAAZDZ010000431.1 GCA_012512545.1 Alcaligenaceae bacterium
CCGCACAGCACAGCCAGCGAGCGCAAACCATCACGCTGCTTCCAGTCGCGCACCAGCATCCAGCCACCGATAAAAAGCGGAGACGTGTAGTTCAGGCTGACCGCCGTGGCCAGGGGCAGCATGGAAATCGCGAAAAAGCCCATCCACATGGAACCCACGCCGCTGACACTCCGCGCGACATGCAGGCGCCAGCTTTTCGGGCGCAAGGACCGCTTCGTGAACACCGCCCAGAGAAAAATCAGCAGAACAGACGGCAGACCGCGAAACAGCACGATCTGCGGCAGACTGGCCTGCAGATCGGATGCTATCTTGACACAAGCCCCCATGGCGGCAAACGTGAGGCTGGCCAGGAGCATCCATAATGACTGCATTGATTGAACCTGAAACGATAAAAAAAGCGCTGAATGAGCTCAGCGCCACTGATTGACTCAAGCACCCGCAGGCACCTTTACGAAGCACTGAAACTGAAGACTTAAAAGATCAATACTATACTCCCCAGCCTGCAGTAATTTTGTCGCGCTTGCGGGAAACCAACGGATTCCGCAACTGTCAGACTCTTTTCAGCGGGAAAAGCGTCCCCATATATATTCATGACCCCTGGAAAGCAGCTGGTGCAAAGCCCTGCTGGCAGCCTGGCTGACTACTGCTTCCCTAAAAGACCCACTTGCTTGTCATTCGGAGATTCTCCCCAACATGAAGCGCATTGTCCTTTTTCTGATGACCAACTTCGCCGTGCTGCTTGTGCTGAGCGCCACGATGAACGTGCTGGGTGTAGGCCGTTACCTGACCTCCCAGGGCCTGGACCTCACCCAATTGCTCATCTTCGCCGCCATCGTCGGCTTCACCGGTTCCATTATTTCGCTGCTGATCAGCAAACCCATGGCCAAAGCCAGCACTGGCGCGCGGGTCATCGACCCACAGGCGCCCGCCAATGCACGTGAGGCATGGCTGGTGGACACCGTACATCAATTGGCAGATCGTGCTCGCATTGGCCGCCCCGAAGTGGCCATCTACGAAGGCGCTCCCAACGCCTTTGCCACGGGCGCTTTCAAGAACAACGCCCTGGTGGCGGTTTCGACCGGCCTGCTGCAAAGCATGACTGAAGAAGAAGTGGCTGCCGTGCTGGGCCATGAAGTCGCGCACATTGCCAACGGCGACATGATCACCCTCACCCTGATCCAGGGCGTAGTCAACACCTTTGTGATCTTCCTGTCGCGCGTGGTGGGCTATGTCGTGGATCGCGTCATTCTCAAGAACGAACGTGAAGCAGGCATCGGCTTCTACGTGACGGCATTTATTTTTGAGATCATCTTCGGCATATTGGCTTCCATACTGGTGGCCTGGTTCTCGCGCCAGCGCGAATATCGCGCCGATGCAGGCTCCGCCGTGTTGCTGGGCTCGCGCGAACCCATGATCAACGCCCTGGCCCGGCTGGGCGGCGTGCAGGCTGGCGAACTGCCCAAGAATTTCGAGTCTTCAGGGATTTCGGGTGGCAAGGCCATCAGCGCCCTGTTCGCTTCCCACCCGCCTATTGAGTCGCGCATTTACGCGCTGCAGGCACTGCAACGCGTGTAATGGACTACGGGCGCTGGGGCGGTAACCGCATCAGTGTGCCTGTTCCCAGTTCGGCCCCAGGCCGACTTCCGCGACCAGCGGCACACTGAGCCCGGCCACCCTGGACATCAGGCCGGGCAAACTGCCTGCCACGGCCTCGACTTCGTCGGCGGGAACATCCAGCACCAGTTCATCATGCACTTGCATCACCAGCCGGGCCTGCATGTTTTCAGCACGCAGCCAGTCGTCCACGGCCACCATGGCCATTTTGATGAGATCTGCCGCCGTTCCCTGCACTGGCGCATTGATGGCGGCGCGTTCAGCCGCGGCGCGGCGCGGCCCCTTGGCGCCGCGCAGATCGGGCAGCCAGATGCGCCGCCCGAAAACAGTTTCCACAAACCCCTGGTCTGCCGCCTGGGCGCGAATGTTGTCCATATAACGCGCCACGCCGGGGTAGCGTGTGAAGTAGCGGTCGATATAGGCTTTGGCGGCATCGCGTGTAATACCCAGATTGGACGCCAGGCCGAATTCCCTCATGCCGTAGATCAGCCCGAAATTGATGGCCTTGGCAGCCCGCCGCTGTTCTGAGGTGACGCCTTCCAGCGCCACGCCAAAGACTTCCGACGCTGTGGCCCGGTGAATATCGAGATCATCAGTAAAGGCGCGGCGCAGGTTTTCGTCGCCCGACATATGCGCCATGACCCGCAGTTCGATCTGGGAATAGTCAGCCGACACGATTTTGCCACCGCTGGCCACAAAAGCCGTGCGAACGCGCCGGCCTTCGGCGGTGCGCACCGGAATATTCTGCAAATTGGGGTCGGATGAGGCCAGGCGTCCGGTAATGACCGCGGCCTGCGCATAGCGCGTATGTACGCGGCCAGTGACCGGGTTGATCATTTTGGGCAGTTTGTCGGTATAGGTGGATTTCAGCTTGGACAGACCCCGATATTCGAGAATGAGCGCTGGCAGCGGGTAATCCAGCGCCAGCTTGGTGAGCACTTCTTCATCGGTGGAAGGCGCCCCACTGGCTGTCTTGCGTACAACCGGCAGTTCCATGCGCTGGAACAGGATTTCCCCCAGCTGCTTGGGCGAATTCAGGTTGAAGGGCTGACCTGCAAGCTCATAGACCTTGGTTTCCAGTTGCAGCATCTGCTGGCCGAGCTCGTGGCTCTGCATGGCCAGAGCGTGGGCGTCCAGCTTGACGCCATTGCGCTCAATGGTGGTCAGCACATCGGAACAGCGGATTTCAAGCTGGTAGATGCTTTCGAGCCCGGGTTCGGCGGCGATGCGCGGGCGCAGAATCTGATGCAGTTGCCAGGTGAAATCAGCATCCTCGCAGGCGTAATGCGATGCTTTTTCGACTTCGACCTCATCGAAACCGATCTGTTTGGCCCCCTTGCCGCAGATGTCCTCGTAGGCTACGCCGCCACGCCCCAGCCAGCGTTCGCCGAGTTCCTGCAGGTTGACCCGGCGATGCGATTCCAGCACATAGGACTGCAGCATGGTGTCTTCGGTGACGCCCGCCAGGCGGACGCCTTCGTTGGCAAACACATGGGTATCGTACTTGGCGTTATGCAGCAGCTTGGCGGCCTGGGCGTCTTCCAGCCAGGGCCGCAACCGTTCCAGCACCGCGGCCTTGGCAAGCTGCTCAACGCCGTCCGGCCCTCTATGCGCCACAGGGATATAACATGCCACCCCGCCCGCCGTTGCCAGGGAAATGCCCACCAGCCGCGCCGCCATGGGGTCAAGTGACGTGGTTTCGGTATCCATGGCCACCAGATCG
>JAAZDZ010000432.1 GCA_012512545.1 Alcaligenaceae bacterium
ACACAATCCGTGCGAGATCCTGGCCTGACATGCCAGGAAATTCCCGCGCCAACTGCACAGCTCGTGCAGCGTCGTCGCCGACAAAGATGCAAGCCCCCTGCGCACCCTGGTCACGAATCATGCGCGTCAGCTTACGTGTATCGACACCTGCGATGGCCACCACCCCTTCCTCACGTAAATACTGAGGCAATGGCTTGGTGGAACGGTAATTCGACACCTTTAGCGAACAATCACGCATCACCAGGCCGGCCGCATGTACCCGGTCGGACTCAACGTCTTCCGCGTTCGTACCGGTATTACCAATATGGGGATAAGTGAAGGTGATGATCTGGCCGTTATAGCTTGGGTCAGTCAGAATTTCCTGATAACCCGTCATGGCAGTATTAAAGACAATTTCAGCGACGCAATACCCTTCTGCGCCGACCGAAATTCCCTTAAAAATAGTACCGTCTGCCAGGGCAAGTATGGCTGAGGGTGTGGAATCACAACCCTCTGGAAGTAGTGACGGCAGCAGCAAGATAAACTCCGGTTAGACAGGAGACCCTGAACAGCTCACTGCTCGAATTGCCCGGAATATCCTGAAGGTCAATGTACAAACCTGCAAATTTTAACAGCAGAGAAAGCACCGCAAGGTCGCACCATGGCCACAACCCTCCGTGCCTGCTTCCGCAACTTGGCCGTACTCGGCGGCTCCCGCACCGACCCGCAGCCCGCCAAAGACATAAGCGAAAGCCTGGACAAGCATGAAGGAGAAAGGCCCAAGTTCAGCATCAGCCGCAGTGCGGATAACCACAAGACTTCGGACAACATGGATCGGGTGATGGAGGAAGTGGTGACGGCAGCGCAGATTCAGGCGTTGTCGGCGCTGGGTGAGTATGTGGCTTTGGCGGGGGATTGTCCGAGTGTGAAGATCACTCTCCCTCTAATTCAATATGCCGCTTCATGCCTGGAAATCGAAGAAACAATACGAAACGCCGACTCTCCACGACTCCTAGCCGCACTACGTCCCAATCAATAAAAACGAAAGTGCATGAGACACACAGCGAATCACGACCGAATTAGGTGGATGGGAAACGCTGGAAATGGTGCTGCGGTACACCCATCTGGCGACCTCACACCTGGCAGAGCACGTAAGTGCGCGCCATATTTTGGGCACACGACGCCGGAAAAGAAAAAACCGCTCTGGTCAGAGAGCGGTTAAATTCTTGATTTCACTAGCGTTTTCTGGTGGGTCGTGCGCGACTCGAACGCGCGACCAACGGATTAAAAGTCCGCTGCTCTACCGACTGAGCTAACGACCCAAACCACGCTTAGCGAAGATTATGATTATGGCTCATATCAATTACGCTTGTCAAGCGCTTTTGGTTAACGCGCCCGCGAAATACGTACTTCAGCGCCCCGCCGCTTAACCTCAAGGCCCTCGGATGGCAGAATCTTCAAGCCCTCCAGGCCCTTGATGTAGCTGGAGCCCTGCATCTGCATGACGCGGATTTTATTGCGCATAACCACCGGGCTGTGCTCCGGCATACCGAACATCCAGACTTCATCCAACGGGCGGGCCGAGTTGAAATCGCCTGTGTGCAGGCCACCCGGCCCCAGGCAAAGCATCTGGCCTTCGCGACCGAATATCGGCAGGGTGTCCAGGCCGCATTCCACTTCGAGAACGGTGCCGCCTTCGTATCGCCAGCCGGTGTTCATATCCCACCAGCCCTGGCCTTCCGGCAGGTAAACGCGGGCTGTCGTGCCGGGTTCCAGCATGGGCGCGACCAGCAGCGCCGGGCCGAACATGTATTGGGTATCCCATGCCTGGGCGACAGGGTCGGCGGGGAAGCACAGAGCCATGGAACGCTGCACCGGCAAGCCGGTGCGCACGGAGTCTTCGATGATGCCAAGCACATAGGGGATCAGGCGGTAGCGCCACTGCAGCCAATGACGCACCAGTTCTTGCGTGGCTTCATCGAACGCCGAAGGCAGCAGGCCAGGCACGCCCTGGAAGGAAAAATTCGCCGATAGAACACAGCTGGCCAGCCAGCGTATGTAGAGTTCAGGCGTCATTTCGTCCAAGGGACGCTGGGCATTCCCCAAGCGGTGCGTCTGCACGGGAACCCCGCTGTCGCCCAATGTGAGAGCGGTGCGCAGGCCGTGTTCCAGGCCCGCCCAGGTGTTGTCGCAACGCGGACCTGCCTGCCAGGTATTGCGCTGAACGGCAGGGAAGAGGTCTGTGCTGACCACTACGCCTTCCTGCGGCGTGCGATGCCCGGCCACTGCGTCAAACAGCGCGCGCCGGGCCAGCAGGGGGTAGATGGTGCGCAAAACAGCGCCGCATTCGCCTCCACGGGCAGTTACATCATCAGGGATGTCCGTCTGCACATTGCACACGGGCGCACTCAGCCCTTCGTCCACAGCCTGGCGCTGACGCTCCACCCACAGCTTGTAGACATCCTTGTTGGTGAGGTCGAGCAGGCCGTAGGGCTGGCCGTTTGTGAATTCGTTGCCCGGGAAAACGCAGGCCGAGCCATCTTCATCGCGAATCAGCAGCCAGCCGCGGTCTTCCCATTCTTCAAACAGCACTGTGCCTTGCAGAACAGCGGGCAAGGTGGGCGCCGCCAGTTGCACATTGGCGGCCTGAAGCCGGGCCTGGAATTCGCGCTGGTCGTCGCCGCAGCGGTTCGCATCCCATTCGAATACCGGCTTATCGCTTTGGAAGCCGTAGACGGCTGGCGCGGCAAGCTCCAATGTATCGACGCTCCATTCATTGGCGCGGAAGTCTTCGACAATAGCCAGGGCTTCATCCAGGGTTGCGCCCGGCGCCTGTTCAAGCCAGACGCCCATAGGCGCCAGGCCGGGCTGGCCGGCCCGGCCAGTCAGTGCGGAGTGCTGATTGAGGATTTCGGAGGGTTCGCCTGCGAACAGAAAGAAATCCAGCACAGCATCGTGCACAACATGGCGGCAGATGTCCGCATCGGCCGCGCCCAGGTCGTACTCAACACGGCCCAGCGTGTTGACATACAGCCCCCAGCCCTGCGTGCTCCACAGCAGCGAAGCTGCGCGGGCTGCAGGGTTGTCCGACACCATGGCACTGCCGCGCCGATCGGGGTCGCCAGCGCTTTCGCCCAGGCCATGCAGGTAATCATCTTCTGCAAGCGTCGTGGAAAGGCGCCACAATGTGTCGCCATTGCGTTCGCCTTTTTGCAGGAAGTCGTCGGCGACGCTGCGCCATACGCAGTTATCGCCCCGGTACAGAGCAAGCTGCAGCGGTTCAAGAGCGATTTCCAGGACAACATCCCCCTGTTCCAGACGCCAGCCACTCGCGCCCAGCACCGAACTGGTGGCCAATTCGCCAACCGGTTCGTCCCGCGCCAGCAGCATTTCAGCATGCGCCTTCTGGCGTGCAGTAGGTTTTTCTTCGCGCGAGGCCAGAATATTTGGGGGTGCACACCGGATGCGGTAAACACCGGGGGCATGTGCTTCGACATGCAAGACAAGCCCGGCGTCCGGGAAGGCGAATTCCGCCCGGACGGAGCTTGCATGAGTGAATTCCAGATGGGTCAAGGGAGTAACGTGAACTTGATCAGAGTCGTGCGGCACAGCGCAATCCTCGGGCCATGGCCCAATAAGCATTCAAAGGCCATTA
>JAAZDZ010000433.1 GCA_012512545.1 Alcaligenaceae bacterium
CCTGCAGCGCCGCACCCGCTTCGCGCTGGCACGTGCGTTTGCTGTCCGGGTCGGTCAGGGTGGCGCAACGCTGCATGTCTGCGTTGTAGCGCGCCTGCATGTCCGGGGTCGATGCGTTTTGCGCCTGTGCCGCGGCCAAGGGCAGCAGACCGGCTGCTGCGACAATAAGCGCCATGCGGGTGGGGCGCAGAGTCCGTTTGATTGCCTTCATGGAACCTCCTGTAGTTGAGGAAGCGCGTGAATCCACGCTTCCAGGCTGTTACATATTCAGTATATCCAGCTGCCAGCCGGGAGCGTGCAAGCGGATGTATCGGCAGGACGGCCCAGTAATGCGTGAAAATCCTTCTAGGATTCTGTCTGGCCCGCAGAGGCTTCTTCCGTTTTCTTGCGCTCTGCCACCCCACGGCGCAGCTCTCGCTTGATAGCGGCCCGCATCAGCAGCATGGCCGTTACCGGCGATGTGATGATGAGGAAGAAACTCACCAGCAAAGAATGGGCCACAAAGCGGTGTTCAGTGACCGAGGCCATGATGAGAATGGATACAACTATGCAGAAAGCGGCCAGGGTATTGCCCAGCGTTGGCGCGTGAATGCGGCTGTAGAAGTGCGGCAGGCGCAACAGGCCCAGCGAGCCGGTGAAGGCAAAGAAACCGGCTACGACCAGCAGAAGCGAAATGGCCAGCATGGCCCAGTTTGGAAGATCGGGGCTCATGGTTCGATCACCTCGCCACGCAGCAGGAATTTGGCCATGGCGACCGAGCCGACAAAGCCGAATACGCAGATCAGCAGGCCGATATCGAAGTACAGCGGCGAACCGAAGCGCAGGCCGAGCGTCAGCAGCACAAGCATGCCGTTGATGTACATGGTGTCCAGAGCCAGCACGCGGTCGGCCATGGAAGGCCCGGTGGACAGGCGATAGACCGCCAGGCACATGCCAAGCACAAAGCATGCGATGGCAAAGAAAATGGCCATTTGGAAAATCTGGTTCATTCGAAAATCTCCTTCAGGGGACGCGCGTAGTCATACTGGATTTTGTGAATCCAATAGGCTTCGTCCGTGAGATCAAGGACATGCAGGGTGAGCAGCTCTTCATTTTCTGCGAACTCCGCCCACACGGTGCCAGGCGTGTAGGTAACGATGCAGGAAAGCACCGCCAGACCATGCGGGTCTTTGAGGTCGATCGGGATTTTGATAAACCCCGGCGATATCTTTTTATTGCCCACCCAAATAATGCGGGCCACTTCCAAGTTGGAGTTGAACACGTCAACGGCCACTCGCCATAGCAGCTTCAGGGCGACCAGGGGTTTGCGCGGGCGGGCGCGTAGCGGCCGCAGCGCTCGCGATGCCCAGCCGAAGAACAGCGCCAGGGCGCCGCCCAGCACAATATTGCCAAAGGACAGACTGTCGTTCAACAACAGCCACAGTCCTAAAAGCATGGTGGGAAGGTAGAGCCAGCTTAAAAGCTTTTTCATGGCAGAACCTCCGTGGGAGTAACACTACGGCCCGGGCTTTGATTGAGAACCGCGCTAATGTAGGAATCAGGTGAGCCCAGATATCTGGCCGTATCTTCCAGGTAGCGCATCAGGGGCCCCGCCCAGATGACCATGGCGATGCATAGAAAAATCAGCATACTGACAGGGCCGGCCTCGGATAAACGCAGGCGCGGCGTGGTGGTGTCTTCAACGCTCCAGAACAGGCGGATGCCGGTTCGCCCCAAGGCCACAATGCAGGCTAGCCCTGACAGCAACATGAAGCCGATCAACAGCCAGGTACCAATGCCGGGCGCACCTTCAGCCGTGGTGAGCGCGGCCGACAGCATAGCGAATTTGGCCACAAAGCCAGAAAAGGGAGGCAGGCCGGCAATGAGCAAGGCACAGGCTACGAAAGACAGGCCCAGAAATGCCATGGCGGCGGGAATGGCGACGCCGACTACGTCATCGCTTTTATCCGGGGATTCGGGGTCCTCAAGGTCGAAGGCTTCCAGGCTGACCGCCAGCAGGTCGGCGCCAAAGGCCTGTGTGCGTTCGACCATTTCAAGCAACAGGAAGAAGGCGCCCAGAGCCAGCACGGAGCTAATCAAGTAGAACAGTGCAGGCCCTGTGAGTGTCACGCCGGGCATCCCGAGGGCGGCGAACAGAGTGCCGGACGAGATGATGGCGCAGTAGGCGGCCTGGCGTTCGGGCTGGGGGGC
>JAAZDZ010000434.1 GCA_012512545.1 Alcaligenaceae bacterium
GTCCACGCTTTTAAGGGTGGGGCCGGAGCGATCAAAGCTGATCTGGTTACGCAGGATGTCGCCTTTTTTGTCCCACAGGTGACGCAGCCTTTCTTCGGCATCCGGGGTTTTACGCAGCAGCCTTTTTTGGATCACTTCGTCGGTGTTGGAGCTGGACAGTGATAGCCGTGTTTTGAAGCGCCCGGCAATCTTGGAAAAGTAGTTGGCTTTGGCGGCGGTCAGCTCACCCAGCACTGCGTCCATGTCGGCCTGGGAGGTGACGATAATCCAGGCGCGACCATTACAGATGGTGCCGAGGTTTTCGGTGATGGTTTGCAGGGTCAGCATCAGGCGGGTGTTGCTGCCGATGTACTGGCCAACTTCGTCCACCAGGAACAGCATGCGGTGTTCCGGGCTTTGGCTGTCTAGATATTCCTTGACCCAGTGACAGAAGTTTTCCACCGAAACGCTGAAATTTTGCTCGGACTCTTCAAACCATTTGTGTGCGGCTTCGGCAGACAGGTCGAGCGCAGTGCCCAATGCTTGTTCAACGTCGTCCTGGTAGAACTGGAAGCCGTCACGTTCGTCTTCCCAACTGCTGCCGGTGCTTTGCGCAAAGGCGTCCTTGAACTGCTGGTATACACCGCGCTGCTCAAGGTGGCGCTCCATGTGGGCGATGTGCGGGTAGTCGCTGCAGAAACCGAGGTGCTCATTAAACACGCGCAGGAATACGCTTAGAATAGCGTTACCGCCATCGTTGGAGCCTGCCTTGCTTTCGATATTGAACAGGATGACATCGGCCGGTGTGTTGGCTGCCTTTTGCAAGTCGGCGCGAATCATGGCGTCGCGCAGCTTGCTCTCGTCAAAAAACTCAATAGCTCTCTGTGGCTGGCCTTGCGGAGTGCGGGCCTCTATGTTGGCTAGCAGGTAGGACAGGGTTTTCAGGAAATGCGACTTACCCGAACCGAAGAAACCCGAGATCCATACGCCGACCCGGTTGGCGATGGACGGATCATCCAGTCGCGTGGCGTAGGATTCAAAGAAAGCCCTGAAGTGACGTTCCAGCTCATTGGTGACCACATACTCGTCGAGTTCCTGGTAGACGGTTGCGTCATCAGCCTGGTCTGCCTTGACCACACCATTGATGGGGCGATCGAGTTGCTTGAAGAAAAGTTCCTGAATGCTCATGCCTGTTTCCTTGTCAGGGTGCCAGCTTGAAGGCACGGTAATAGTTGTTACTGGTTATGCGCCCAAACAGGCTCATGGACTGGCCAGTGTACTGGCCGGGGTAAAACATCACCAAGGGGCGGTGGCCCAGTAGCGCGTGTAGTTTGTTGAGTAAATCGTGCGCCCTGAGCACAGGCCAGACGGAGCCGATACCGGTGATCAGAACAATATCCTGCTCGGCGGCGTTGTAACGCTCAACCATGAAGGGGGCAAATTTTTCCATGTGCAGCGGGCCGGACAGCGCCTTGAGCAAGGCCAGGTTACCTTTGGCGGTTTGCATGGTGATGGCCTTGTCGGTGAAGTTGCGACTGTCCAGATAATCCTTGAGGGTTTGCAGCAGGTTGATGTGCACCACTTTCAAGTGTGAATGCTTTTTGGATAGCATATCGGTCATGAAGTTGATGTGCTCGCGCACCTGCAATTCGTCTTCGGGGTTGTAGTCGAAGATCCAGAAGCCGATCTCGTTACCCAGTCCCCGGCTCTCCAGAAACTCCTGCGACAAGATTTTTTCGGGAATCTGGTTCAGGCGGGCCTGTAATTCTTTATTCATGCGTCAGTGTCCGTGTCGTCGCTGCGTGGGCTGGAAATACGCAGGCAGGCGAGAATGCGGTGGCGGTAGCTGTTTTCCAGCAGGACTCGCACTTCAGGGCGAATCAGCACATGCTGAAGCTGCAAGTTTCGGGTGTTTTTCAGGTAGCCGGCTTCAGCCAGAATACGTCGCACCACCTGCCCCATTTCTTTTTTGCTTCTGGCGGTCCACTCGGCAATAGCCGGGTCGCGGTGGACCCGATCTTGTAAAAAATCATCCCACTGCCAAGCATCCAGCGCGGTCGCTTGCGTGATATAGGCATCACTGACTACGGTTTCCATGAACTCGATCAGTAACAGATTGCGTTCAAGTGCTGAACATAGCGCAACCTGGGTTGCCAGCTCGTCATCGCCATTGAGCAAAGCTTGCCAAAAGGGTGCCTCCAATAGTTCCAGTCTTTTA
>JAAZDZ010000435.1 GCA_012512545.1 Alcaligenaceae bacterium
ACAGCGTGGCGACCACCACAAAGAAAACCAGCCCCATGGCGCTGTTCAGGCGATGCCGCCAGGCCAGAGAAAGGTCGCGGCGCAGCAGGCTGTGGAAAACGCTCAAGCTGGTTTTCACGCATGCCCTTCCACTTCCATGGACATCCGGCGTGACAGCTGCAATGCGGCGGGGTGGCCGGAATGACTGGAAAAAAGTACGGCGCCACCTTCCCCGGCATGGCGGTTGATCCATTGCGCCAGACATTCCTGGGCGGCGCTGTCCAGAGCGTTGAAGGGCTCGTCCAGCAGCCAGACGGGGCGCGGCATCAGGGCCAGCCGCATGAGCGCAGCGCGGCGCTGTTCGCCCTGCGATAACTGCGTAGCCGGGGTGTCGGTCAGGTGGGTCAGCCGCATCTGTGATAGTGGGGTTTCCCATTCTTCCTGCGCGACTGTGCAACCGTGCAGGCGCAGGTGCCAGCCGAGGTTTTCCGCGACAGTCCAGGCGCTTTTCAGAGCGTTCTGATGCGCGCAATAGTGCAGGCTGGTGCGCGGCGTGCCGACATGCCATTGCACCCTGCCCGCTTCCGGTTGCAGCAGCCCGCACAGCGCCTGCAGCAGCGATGTCTTGCCGCTGCCGTTGGGACCATGCAGGTGTACGCATTCGCCCGCCATCAGTTGCATGGACAGGCCCTGACAGATGGAGGTGTCTCCACGTGCCAGGGCGAGGCCGGTGGTGCTCAGGTAAACCGCTGCAGTCATTCAGGGCTGTCCGTGCTCAGGCTGGCGGCATCGGCTTGGGTGAAGGCCAGCAGCAGGGTGGCGGCGGCCGGGTAGAAATCGCTGACGGTTTCCCCGCGCAGCGCCTGACAGCGCGCTTCGAACTGCGGCAGCCAGGACAGCAGGGCTTCGTTCAGGAAATCGGCCTGCATGGCGGCCGCCTGGGGGCGCTCTTCGGGAGCAATGTGTTCAGCCTTGCGGATATTGTCTTCCATGAAGGCCAGGAAGACGGCCAGGTGATCGGCCGGTTCTTTGAAATCGGCCTGGACGCGCAGGCCGCCCGACGCCAGGAAAGCCTGCATCTGCCGATGCGGTTCGCCAAAGAACTGGCTGTCGAGATAGGCCGAAGCGTAGGGGGCAGCCGCATTGCGGGCGTCGAAGAGGAACAGCCGGGCGAAGTCGGCAGCCAGCTCCACCCGCAGGTGCGGCAGGGCGGCCCAGCCTTGCAGGGCCTGGGCCAGGCGCTGCGCCCCGGCCTCCAGGCCGATGGCATGGAAGGCGTCCAGCAGCGGCCTGGCCTGGCCCTGGCGATACGCCGCCACGGTGTCGTCGGACAGTTCCGCGGCGAACAGGCTGGAAAACCAGGCGTAGAGATCGGCGCGACTGCGGCTGATGACAGCCCAGTCGGCGTTGATCTCTTCAGGTGTGGCGCGGGGCGATGCGGGCATCAGTGTTCCCGCGCCACAGGCTGGCCTGATGGGGTGACTTCAATCGGCCCGCCAAAGCTTGTGACCGGCGGCGGCGTCCCTGTGAACTTTTCCATTTCGACCAGGCAGGTATTGGCGCTGGGGCCTTGGGCCAGGTCGGACGTGCCGACATCCAGCGTCAGGGTGTTGGGGTCGCCATAGGTGTCCAGCGCGCCGATTTCCGGGCCGGTGGGGCCGTACCAGGCGCCTTCCTGGATGCGCACAATGCCGGGCGGGAAGTTGTCGGATACCACCGCACCGGCCAGCAACTGGCCACGGTCGTTGTGAACGCGCACCAGGTCGCCGTCTTCGATGCCGCGCTCGCGGGCGTCTTCGGGGCTCATGTAAATGGGCTCGCGGCCCTGCACGGTATAGACGGCACGGCGCTCTTCGGATTCGCAGGTCTGGGAGTGCAGTCGCGTGTCGGGGTGAACCGACTGCAGCCAGAGCGGGTATTTGTCAGAACCCGGCCCACCATGGGAGCGTTCGATTTTTTCCATCCAGATCGGGTGGCCTTTGCAGTCGTCGTATTCGTAGCGGGCGATGCGGCGGCTGTAGATCTCGATGAAGCCCGAGGGCGTGCCCAGCGCGTTGACTTCAGGGTCGTCGCGGAAATCGGCGTGGCGCACCCAGGGTTTGCCTTCGGGGAAGATCACGTAGCCCTTTTCCCAGAATTCAGCGAACGGCGGCATGAAGAAATCTTTCTTCAGGTTGTCGGCGCGGCACTCTTCGTAAAGGTGTTCGACCCACTGCATTTCTGTCTTGGCGCGGGAATATTCCTGGTCGCGGCCCAGACGGCGGCTGAAGGCATGCCAGATGTCGAAGTCGGAACGCGAGTGGTAGAGCGGATCGACCAGCTTGTGCATGGCGATGACGCCGCGGTTGCTGTAGGAGCCATAGGCGTCCAGGTCGTTGCGTTCGTAGGGCGTGCAGGCGGGCAGCACGATGTCGGCGAAACGGCAGGTGGCTGTCCAGTTGTAGTCGACGGCCACCACGGTTTCCACGTTCAGGTAGGCACGCTTCATGCGGTTGCGATCCTGGTGGCGGTGCCACTGGTTGCAGCCGGAGAAAATACCCATTTTGTAGGGCGGCAACTTGACCTTGTGGCCGTTGAAGTTGATTTCCTTGCCGGGCTCCAACAAGGCATCGATAGCGCGCGCCACCGGTATAACCGAGCTGTAACCCTGGTAGTCGTCGTTGACATGCTTGGGTTCGCGGCCGGTATCCAGGTTGAGGGGGAAGGCACCGGGCATGGAAGCCCCCTACGACGATACGCCCACCGAGCTGTAGTGGTGGGAATAGCTGATGCCCCCGCCGGGCAGGCCGATCTGGCCCAGCATGGCGGCGATGATGGCGCCCATCCAGTAGGGCTGCTCGCCGTGCTGCTGGCGCTGAATTGCCCAGCCAAAGCACAGTTGGGTGCGGTTGGCCGCCATCAGACGGGCAAGTTCGCGGATGCGGTCGGCCGGCACGCCGCAGATTTCAGCGGCCCACTCAGGCGTTTTCTCGATGAAGTCTTCGGTTTCGCCCTTCACATAGGGCAAGAACTGTTCATAGCCCAGGGTGTAGGTTTCGATGAACTCGTGATCGACCAGGTCTTCCTTCCACAAGGTGTGGGCGATGGCCAGCATCAACGCGACGTCTGTCATGGGGTTGATGAACTGGTGCTCGCACTCCAGGTAGTTCTGTGTCTTGCTCTTGACCGGGTCAAGGCA
>JAAZDZ010000436.1 GCA_012512545.1 Alcaligenaceae bacterium
CCCGGGGAAAAAAGAATGGGGCGCTTAGGCGCCCTATTTTTTTGTATTGCCGCCTTCAAAACTGGCCGACAATCCCACTATGAATCCATCCACCCTCATCGGCATTGTCGCCAGCATTCTGCTGCTGGCCATTGTGCTGTTCTTCTCTGCAGAAGACCCGCAATTATTCCTCGACCTGCCCGGCCTGGGCATTGTCCTGATCGGCACGGCAGCCGCCACTTTCATCGCCTACCCCTTGCGCGAAGTCGTGCGTGTCTTTGGCCTGTTGCGGACCATTGTGCGCAACGAGAAGCTGTATATCGACAAAGACCTCGAAGACCTGGTCGATATTTCCCGCACCTGGGCGCAGGACGATATCCGCGCGGTCGAACAGCGCCTTGAGGGTGTCTCCAACCCCTTCCTGCGCAATGGTGTTCAGCTTGTCATCGACAATGTGCCCGAATCCGACATCTTCGACCTGCTGCAATGGCGCATTGCGCGCATGAAGGCCAAAGAACACGCTGAAGCGCAGCTGTTTCGCGTCATGGCCGGTTTTGCGCCCGCCTTCGGCATGCTGGGCACCCTGGTAGGCTTGGTCAACCTGCTTTTCCTGCTGGGCGATGGCGATATGACAGCCATTGGCCGCCAGATGGCCCTGGCCCTCATGACAACCTTCTACGGCGTGCTGCTGGCCAACCTGGTGTTCAAACCGGTAGCCGTCAAACTGGAACGCCGCACCGAACAGCGCCTGGTACTGCTCAATACCATCATGCAGGGCATCTCCATGATGAGCCAGAAACGCAGCCCGTCCCTGATGCGTGAAACGCTCAACGCCTTTGTGGCCGAAGTGCGCGATGAAATCATCGACCACAGCGCGGCAAGCGATAAAAAAACCAACGGCAAGAAGCGGCGCGGCCTGGGCGCCCGCTCAAAGGCCAGGGCAGCGGCTTCCGCCGGGAAGTCTGGAGCCAGCCGTCCATGAAAGACGGGCTAGGCGATCTGCTCCCCTCGCGCGCGGTCGCGCGACGCCTGTTCGAGCTTGAAAACGAGCTCAAGCAAGCGCGCGCCTATCAGCGTCGTTACAGCAAAAGCCCCGAAACCATTGACCGTTGGGGGCTGGAGCAGCCCGCCGTTCATCAGCAGGAAGAAGGCTGGTTCATCACCTATCTGGACATGATGACCCTGCTGCTGGTTGTCATGATTGTCATGCTGGCTTTCTCCGGCAACCTGAACACCAGCACGCAGACAGACGAACCCATCGCCATAAGTGCCATCACGCTTGCAAGCGTTGATGACGCGGCAACGCAGCCGCCTGCCAGCGACGAAGCGGAAGATGTTGAAGAAACTGTTGCCGCCCCTGCTACAACCGAACCCGAGTTGCCCCCAGCCACCGATATTCAGGCACCTGTCGGCGGCGGCGGCCTGTTGCCCGGCGGGCTTGGCTTACTGCCTGGTCAGGTAGCACTTCCCAATGCCACGGCTGTTTCCGACCCCCTGGGCGGCCGGGCCGTTACCTGGGATACCCCTGCCCCCCTTGCTCATCCGGCCGACATCGGGCCGCTGCCGCGCGATGCCCAGGTTCTGGCCCGGTCAGCTGAGCGTCTGCCGGCGCGCAGCGCGCTCACGCTTTACCCTGGCTGGACCGACGCGGATCTCACCGCCTCCTTCATTGGCCCCCGCCGCCCCGTCAATGCGTCCGAAGACGCGGCACCCGCCCTTGCATTGGCCCCCGAAGCCGAAGACCCCGCCCTTCCTGCCGAAGACAATGCCCCTTCCGAGGGGGAAGCCATGGCCTCTGCGCTGTCGCTGGGCGACCTGGGCAATGATGTGGAAGTCGTCATCCATGAACGTTCAGTCAGCTTTCGTATAAATAGCGAAATTCTGTTCGACAGCAGCCAGGCTGACCTCAGCCGCTCCGGGCTGTCGGTACTGCGCCGCATTATCGGCGTGCTGTCCGAGACGGGCCACGAAGTGACCGTGGAAGGCCACACAGATGCGGTTCCCGTGCGCCGCAATGCGCGCTACCCATCGAACTGGGAACTGTCCAGCGCGCGCGCAGGCAGCGTGGTGCGCTATCTGCAGGCCAATGGCATTCACCGCAGCCGCCTGAAAGCCGTCGGCTATGCTGATACCCGCCCCATCGCCGACAACAACACCCCAGTGGGGCGCGCCGCCAACCGCCGTGTAGAACTGATGCTGGAAAAACGCGACTGAAACCCGCCGCCGCACACACTTGGTTAAAGCGTTGAACGCCTCCGCTGGCTAAAATGAAGCCAGCGGAGGCTTATCATGACAACCACATTCCTGCTTGAACGCCTGAACACCCCATTGGGGCAGATGCTTTTAGCCACCGACCCGCAAGGGCGGCTGCGTACTATTGACTGGCACGATCACGAAGAAAAAATGCATCAGCTGCTGCGCACGCAATATCCGGGGCAGCACATCGACTTGCGCGAATCCTCAGATATTTCGTCTGCGGCACAAGCCATCATGGCCTATTTCGAGGGCGATCTCGCCGCCATCGACACCCTGGAAACTTTCACGGGCGGCACGGATTTTCAGCGCGCTGTATGGGCCGCGCTGCGCACAATTCCCGCAGGCCAGACCATCAGCTACCTGGAACTGGCCAACCGCATTGGCCGCCCCACAGCGGTACGCGCCGTAGGCATGGCCAATGGCGCCAATCCGATCAGCATCGTTGTGCCCTGCCACCGCGTGATTGGCAGCGGCAATAAAAATTCGTTGGTAGGATACAGTGGCGGGATGCAGCGTAAACGCTGGCTGCTGGAACATGAAAAAGCGCTGCAGCCGTTGCTGCAAGAGCAGCAGGCTGAACTTCCGGGGCTTTAATCAAGCCCACCAGCATAGATTGCTATACAGCGGGCACCGCCGCTTTGTCGACCACGCGTTCGCTGGTCTGAAGATCGTTGTCGGCAGCAAAGCTGCATACGAATCTCCAGGCAAGAGGTTCCAGGGCGCGCAAGCGCTTATCGACGATGACGCAACGCACGCCATCCACATTCACAGGTACGGCCAGG
>JAAZDZ010000437.1 GCA_012512545.1 Alcaligenaceae bacterium
GCGCACCAGCTGCGCGGCATTGCCGCACGCCTGTTCCAGCTTCATGGGGCCGGACACGACACTGAACGCCGCCGTAACGCCCACTTCATACAGGGCTTCATAGCCTTCGCCCAACGACCCGGCCAGCGCAATGACAGGCACCCCATGGCTGCGCCCGTACCGTGCCACGCCGGCTGGCGTTTTGCCCAGCAAAGTCTGACGGTCCATGCGGCCTTCGCCCGTAAAGACCAGATCGGCCCCCCGCAAGGCGTCGTCAAGCCTGGCAAGCTTCGCAATCAATTCGACGCCTGGCCGGAATTCCGCCTGGAAAAAGCTCTTGATCGCAAAGCCCAGCCCTCCCGCCGAGCCTGTGCCGGGAAGGCGGGATGGATCCTTGCCGGTTTTTTCATGGCAGACCGCAGCAAAATGCGCCAGCGCCTGATCCAGAAGCTGAACATCGTGGGCAGTCGCACCTTTCTGTGGCCCGAAAATAGCCGCCGCACCCCGCTCGCCGCATAGCGGGTTGTCTACATCGACGGCAATCTCGAACTGTATATCGGCAAGCCGTGCGTCCAGCCTGGAGAGATCAATATGTGCCAGCTGCTTTAAGGCGGCCCCGCCCGGTGGAAGTTCAGCGCCATGGGCATCAAGCAGTTGTGCGCCCAGCGCCTGCAACAGCCCGGCGCCGCCATCGGTGGTGGCGCTGCCGCCCAGCCCCAGCACAATGCGCCGAGCTCCGGCATTCAGCGCCTCCAGCACCAGCTGGCCCACGCCATACGTGCTGGCCTGCAAAGGCTGGCGTTGCGCCAGCGCAATGCGCTCCAGCCCGGCGGCTTCGGCCATTTCGATAAAGGCCGTGGCATCGCCCAGCCAGCCCCAGGCTGCCTCGCAAGGCGAGCCGTTGGCATCCTGCACCCGGGCCTGGCGCCGTTGGCCGCTGGTGGCCGCCAGCACGGCAGCCAGCGAACCTTCACCGCCATCGGCCATGGGCACACAGAGAATCTCCGCCTGGGGAGCCGCCTGGCGCACGCCGTGCGCCATGGCAGCGGCAACCTCAGCCGCCGAAAGGCTTTCCTTATAGGAATCCGGCGCCACCACCACACGCAACTGCTGATTGTCCGCCTGCATCAACGGGGTTCCCCTGATGCCTTTCCGGCCTGCCCCATGCTGCCGGCCAGCGCATTGCGCGGCGCCCCTCCCACAAAGGCTTCGACGTTGTCGATCAGCTGGTCGGCCACCGTTTGAATGGCTTCCTGGCTGGCCCAGGCCACATGCGGGGTGAGTATGAAGTTGGGCAGATCCAGCAGTGCCATCAGGGGATGGTCGGGCGCGGGCGGCTCGGGCACGGTGACATCCAGGCCCGCGCCGCTCAGCTGGCCGCTACGCAAGGCATGGGCCAGTGCATGGTCGTCAATCAATGCTCCGCGCGCTGTATTGATCAGCAGGGGTTTGCGAGCCATGGCGGAAAACTCAGCATGACTCAATAAGTGATGGGTCTGCTCGTTCAATGGGCAATGCAGGCTGATGATATCGCTTTCAGCCAGAATGGTTTCAAAAGGCGTATAAAGCGCACCCATATCGCTGCGCCCTTTATGCGCAGCGAACAGCACCCTCATGCCCAGGGCCCTGCCCATCTGCGCCACAGCCTGGCCCAGTGTTCCCGCGCCGATGACTCCAAGGGTTGAGCCGGCCAGATCCCGTATGGGGTAATCAAAGTAGCAGAACTGGTTGGCGTCTTGCCAGCGGCCGTTCCTGACCGACTGGTGATACGCCACAATGCTGCGGCGCAGAGCGAAGATCAGGGCAAATACGTGCTCTGGAACCGTTCGCACCGCATACCCGCGTATGTTGGACACCACAATGCCTCGTTCGCGGCATGCGGCCAGGTCGATGTTGTCGCTGCCGGTCGCCGCCAGGGCGATCATGCGCAGCCGCGGCGCAGCGGCGATTTCTTCCGCTCCCAGCCTGACCTTGTTCACCAGAACGATGTCGGCATCGGCAATGCGCGCCTTCACCTGTTCAGGGCGGGTGCGGCCATGCAGCTCCAGCACATGCGGAAAAGCCGGTGCCCGCAATATTGTCTGGGGGGATATGGTTTCGCGGTCCAGAAAGACCACCTTCAGGGGTGTTGATGCCATGTCTTCCTCTTTTTTTGTTGTGTTATGACGGGCGGTTGCGGGCTTTGTACAGCCACCGCCCGCCTGACTGACCCGATATGCAGCGTTGTATCGTGGTCAATCCTATATAGTAATGACTTTCACTGGTTGCTCATATGTTTCATGCCATATGGGCGGCTGCCTTTCCTCCTGTCTATGGAATTCTTTTTGATGAGCCGTGAAAGCCTGCCTCCCGTCTATCCCCTGACCGATTTCTTCCGCAACCCCGATCGTGGTTTTTTTCGTCTGTCCGACGATGGCCGCTGGCTGGCCTTCATGGAACCGGTTTCCTTTGACGACGGCCCGGCCCGCATGAATATTTTTGTTCAGGAACTGGATGGCAGCACGCCAGCAGGCGAGGCTCGCTGCCTCACCCGCGAAACGGAGCGGGATATTGCGGAATACTACTGGAAGGGCTCGGACATCCTGCTGTACGCCAAGGATTTTCAAGGCGATGAGAACTTCCATGTGGTAGCGGTTGACCTGCATGCAGGAACGGTGTCCGATCTCACCCCCTATCCAGAAACCCGCGCGGGCATCGCCGACGACCTCTACGACGACCCCGACCATATCCTGGTCGCTCACAATCACCGCGAACCGCAATCCTTTGATGTGTATCGGGTCAATGTCCGCACAGGCGAAGAAACTCTGCTGGCCGAAAACCCGGGCAACATCATTGCCTGGCACACCGACCACCACGGACGGCTGCGCGCGGCAACCGCCAGCGACGGCCTGGAAACCACCCTGCTCTACCGCGAGTCTGAAACTGATGGCTTCCGCCCGCTCATCACCACGGATTTCCGCAGCTCTGTCAGCCCCGAACTTTTCACCTTCGATAACCGCTGCCTGTACGCACTGAGCAACCGGGGCCGCGATTGCCTGGCTCTGGTCATCATCGACCCGGACAACCC
>JAAZDZ010000438.1 GCA_012512545.1 Alcaligenaceae bacterium
GCACCGGAACGCATCACCGTGCCGGTCGATGAAAGTGCTGCCGCCGATTTGGGCGGCGGCCTGGGGGCTTTACAGGGAGCTGCACGATGAAGGGCTTTAATTGCATCAAGGCGCTATGGGCTGGGCTATTTACCTCAAAGCCAGCGAAGCTATTGCGCTCAGCCGCTTGCAACTGCAGGATGTAGAAACCGGCGCACTGATTCTGCTGGACATTGCCGCCGAAGCGGCTGAACCGGATGCGCCGCCGTTGGAACCTGTGCGGATTGTGGATGTGTCGCAGTCGGCAACGGCTGCCCCAGCTGTCGTGACGCCCGCGCCGCCCCGGCCACGGCATACGCCGGTTGCCGTGGTGCTGACGCGCCATGCGGCACAAAGCCTGTATGCGCCGCTGCGCACCGTGGACGCCATTCCCGGCTTGGCCCGTATAACACTGCCGCGCAAACTGCCTTTGAAGACGTTATTGCCCAACTTGCCGCTGGCCTACCAGGCGCTGGGCGCATGGCGGCTGGACAGTACCTGGGTGACTGCCGTTCGCCTGCGCAATACCGGCAAAGACAGCCTGATGCTGGATGCCCGCGACCTGCAGGGGGATTTTGTGGCGGCGAGTTTTCAGCATGCGACGCTGGGGCCGACAGGTTTGGCGACGGACACCACCACCCTGTATCTGGTGACTCGCGGGCCGCTGTCGCGCTTTCTGTCGCCCGCCGTCAGCCGCTTTGATGCGCGGGCGGCGCGGCCCGCCGCTGTGCAGCCCGTTTCTGCGCCTGTTGTCGCGCCTGCTTTTACGCCTGCCATCACCTTTGAGGTCAACCATGAAAAGTAGCGGCCTGTTGAAGTGGTTGATGATCCCCGTGGCGCTGCTGGTGCTGTGGGTGATGATACGGGTGTTTTCTGGGGGTGACGGCGGTGCGGCTACGGGCGACCGTACCCCGCGCCTTACGCCCGAGGAAATGCGGGCGCTGGGCATTGAGGGCGATAGCCCCCACGATACCGTCGCCACGCTGATCGGCCAGGTCAAGCAACTGCGCACCGAACTGCAAGGTGCAGTAGCCGACAACAAAGTCCACAAGACCGAAAACGAACGCCTGCGCCAACGCGACAACCAGATCGAGCAGCGGATTCGTAACGCCGTGGACGGCGAACAGCGCAAGCTGAAGGCCGAACAGCAGCGGCTGGAACAGGAACGCAGACAATCCCAGGAACTGCTACAGCAGGTGCAGCGCCAGATGGAAACCCTGTCGCAAACGGCTGACGCCACCGAACTGCCGGTGGGCCTGGGGCTGCGCCGACGCCGGACCTTCGACCCCGCTTTCAAAGCGGAGCTCGTGGCAACCTGCCAGTATCCCGGCGTCTCGGTGGCCGCCATCGCCCTGGAACACGGACTCAACGCCAATCTGCTTCGTCGCTGGATCACTGAACACGAACGCTACGGGCATCACGGTGGCGACATCGCAACGGCGACATCACCTGCGATCTCCCAATGTCGTCCAGCATCGCCTGCTCCTGCGTTGCCGGCCCCCTTCGTTCCTGTAAGCATGGCTGCGACAACACCGAACGATGATGCCATCAGTATCGATATGACGCGTGGCACGACGTCAATGCGCGTCACTTGGCCGGTGAGCGCGGCGGCTCAATGCGCTGAGTTGCTGCGCGAGTGGCTGCGGTGATCCGTATCGACCAGATCTGGCTGGCAGTCGAACCCGTGGACATGCGCAGTGGTATGGATCGGCTGCTGGCCAAGGTGATAGAAGTCTTCGGCACCTCGCAGCCACACCACGTTTACGTGTTTGCCAACCGCCGTGGCACACGGTTGAAGGTGCTGGTGTGCGATGGCTTCGGCATCTGGCTGGCCGTACGTCGGTTGCATCAGGGCGGCGTGCACTGGCCTCGGCCCGGCGACACACAGATGGAGCTCTCCTCTGAACAAGCTCGCGCCCTGGTCATTGGCTTGCCGTGGCAACGTCTGGGCGAGTACGAGTCGATCGCCATCCCACCTCGCCAGCGCCTTGCAGTTCAGCAACCATAGCCCAGCGGTTCGGAGTGAGGCGCTAAAAAAAGCCCCAGGCGTTTCGAAGTTCAGCGCCTCGCCTTGGTATTTGCTATCCCGAAGGCCTTTCGATGCAATGGCGCCCGCCGCCCGGTGGGCGGCTTTCCAGTTGCTATGCCACTCGCCGATCAGGCAGGTGCACCCCCACGGCAATGTCCGCATATGGCGCATGTATCAGGCCGCCTTCATCACGCTCGATTGCCATCCATTCGATCAATGCGGTCACGTCTCCGTGGACGTTCTTGTAATCGCGCTTGAGCAGCTTTGCCAGAGCGGATATCGACATGGGGCCGGCTTCGCGCAAAGCGGCCAGAAGCTCCCATCGGCGGGGCGTGAAAACCGCGAACATCTGGCCGATATCGGCAAAGCTGACCTCGAAATGCGGATCTACCGCCTCGCCGCGCTCCACCGCCTTCATGGCTTCTGCGGCCTGGGCCAGAGAGACTTGGGCATGTTCGCCCACCCTAACGTGCAAAGTTCGATCATTCATTGCTGACTCCTTCAACATCTGCCAGAAAATCGACCATCAATTGATCTGGCCCTTTGAACGTGTATGGCAATTCTTCGCCAAGGAGATGCTTGTGGTCGCCTTTACCGCGTTCGTTGTCATACCCAACAACCCTTTCTCCATCCACAACGTACACC
>JAAZDZ010000439.1 GCA_012512545.1 Alcaligenaceae bacterium
GGTCTGCAGTACGACACCTATACGGCGCTCAAGCAGGCCATGGAAGAGAACAAGGCGAGCGCGGCGGCAGGGGTGGTGCTGGATGTGCAGACCGGCGAAGTGCTGGCGCTGGTCAACCTGCCCTCTTACGATCCCAATGATCGCAGCGGGCGCAAGGGCCCGGCGCTGCGCAACCGCGTCATGGTGGATACCTTCGAGCCGGGTTCGACCATGAAGCCGTTTACCGTGGCGCTGGCGCTTGAGAGCCGCAAAATCACCATGAACACGCTGTTTGATACGGGCAATGGCCGGTATCGCTTCCATGGCGAGACGATTTCCGATGTCAGCCGCAATGGCGAGGTGAATGTGGCGGATATTGTGCGCCGCTCCAGCAATATCGGCATGGCGATGATTTCCGAACGTCTGAGCGCACAGGCTATGTGGACCACATTCAGCGAACTCGGTTTCGGGCGCGCGCCGGAAGCGAATTTCCCTGGTGTTGCCGCAGGCCGGTTGCGCCCCTGGGAGCGCTGGCGGCCCATTGAGCAGGCCACTATGTCCTATGGCTATGGCCTGTCGGTTTCGTTATTGCAGATGGCGCAGGCTTATTCGGTGTTCGCCCGCGATGGCGACATGGTTTCGCTGTCGCTGCTCAAGCGCGATGGCGCGCCGACCAGCAAGCAGGTTTTCAGCCCGCAGGTTGCCCGGCAGGTGCGCGGAATTCTTGAGGCGGCGGCTGGCCCGGATGGCGCCAAGCTGGCCCAGGTTCAGGGGTATCGTGTCGCGGGCAAGAGCGGCACGGCCCGCAAAATCGTCAACGGCAAATACAGCAAGTCGGATTACCGCAGTTCCTTTGTAGGCTTCGCCCCCGTATCGAATCCGCGCATTGTGGTGGCCGTGAGCATTGATGAGCCCCGGGGGGGAGCGTATTACGGGGGGCGGGTGGCCGCGCCGGTGTTTGCAGATGTGGTGGAAAGCAGCCTGCGGCGCCTGGGTGTGCAGCCTGACGCCCCCATTGATTCCATGGTGGCGGTCGGCCCCAATGGAGAGGTGGCGCGATGAAGGCCCAGGATATCGTCAATTGGCTGCAAGGCCATGTTCAGAAACAGGCGCAGTTGCGGCTGGACTCGCGGCGCATTGCGTCTGGCGACGTGTTTTTCGCATGCCCGGGTTTTGCCGGAGATGGCCGTCAGTATGTTGAGGCCGCCATCGCAGCGGGCGCAGCGGCCCTGGTGGTGCAGGCCCCGGCTCCCGCCAGCCTGAAGCAGCAAGCGGGTGCTGTGCCCGTGCTGGAAGTCGAAGGGCTGGTGTCCTTCCTGGGCGAGACGGCTCACATCTGGTATGGCTGCCCTTCGGAGGCATTGTCAGTGGTGGCGGTAACTGGCACCAACGGCAAAACGACCTCCGTGCAGTGGATTGCTGCTGCTCTGAATGCCGACGGCGTACCTTGCGGCACCATTGGCACCCTGGGGGCCACTTTGCCCGATGGCCGGAATCTGGGCGGCGAGCTGACCACCCCTGATGTGCTGTCCATGCATGGTCATCTGGCTGCCATGCGCGCAGCGGGCGCAGAAGTGGTGGCGATTGAAGCCTCTTCCATTGGCGTGGCCCAGGGGCGCCTTGACGCGGTACGTATCAATATCGCGGCTTTCACCAATCTGACGCACGATCACCTGGATTATCACGGCACGCTGGACGCATATCGTGATGCGAAATACGCCTTGTTTGACTGGCCGGGCCTGCGGACCTCCATCGTCAATGCTGATGATGACGCAGGCGTCGATCTGCTGTCGCGGATCGAGGGCCGCCGCAGCCTGTCTTTTTCGCTTGAGGCGGAGTCCACTGCGGATATCCGGGCGCTGGATATCCATGCGGGCACTTACGGCCTGATTTTCAATATTTCCCGCGATGAAGGCAGCGTGCAGGTGCTGACCCGTCTGATCGGTTTGCATAATGTGTCGAACCTGCTTCTCGTGGCTGGCGTTCTGCAGGAGCTTGGCTGGCCGTTGTCGCGCACGGCGCGGGTCATGTCGGAACTGCGCCCGGTGGAAGGGCGGCTGCAGATTGTCGAGGCCGATGCCGGCCCCGCCAACGGGCCCATGGTGGTCGTGGATTACGCCCATACCCCTGACGCTCTGGAACGGGCCCTTGGCGCTTTGCGCAGTGTGGCCGAAGCCCGGGGCGGGCGCATCGTCTGCGTGTTCGGGTGCGGCGGCAGCCGCGACGCTGGCAAGCGCAGCCTGATGGGGGCCGTGGCAGAACGTCTGGCGGATCGGGTTATTGTCACCAATGACAATCCAAGGGATGAAGACCCCGCCGCGATTGCCGCAGCTATTGTGTCAGGCATGGAGCACGAACCGCTTGTTGAGCTGGATCGCGCTGCCGCCATTCTTACCGCTGTGTGGTGCACCCAGCCAGCGGACATCGTGCTGCTGGCAGGCAAAGGCCACGAAACCTATCAGGAAATACGTGGCGTGCGCAGCCCTTTTGATGATCGCGAGTGGGCGCGTTTCGCCCTGACGTGGCGCGCCTGCCCGGTGATTACCTCCGATAGTCGCACGGTGGCTCCGGGGCAGATTTTCCTGGCGCTCAGCGGCGAGCGCTTTGATGGGCACGATTACGTGGAGCAGGCCGCCGGGCGCGGTGCGATTGCGGCGGTCGTGGCCCATGCTGTGCCTGGCGTGGATATCCCGCAGTTCATGCTTGGCGA
>JAAZDZ010000440.1 GCA_012512545.1 Alcaligenaceae bacterium
CTCACTGACCCGCCGCATCAAGGGTATGGAAGCCTGGCTGGCCGACCCGCAACTGCTCGAACCCGATGCCGACGCCGAATACGCTGCCGTCATCGAAATCGACATGAACGAGATCATCGAGCCCATCGTCGCCTGCCCGAACGATCCCGACGACGTCAAGACGCTGTCGGATGTCTCCGGCGAAAAGATCGACGAAGTCTTCATCGGCAGCTGCATGACCAACATCGGCCACTTCCGTGCAGCCTCCAAGCTGCTGGAAGGCAAGCGCGACATCCCCACCAAGCTGTGGGTCGCCCCGCCCACCAAGATGGACGCCCAGCAGCTCACCGAAGAAGGCCACTACGGCGTATTCGGCACGGCTGGCGCCCGCACGGAAATGCCCGGCTGCTCGCTGTGCATGGGCAACCAGGCACAGGTTCGCGAAGGCGCAACGGTGATGTCCACCAGCACACGCAACTTCCCCAACCGTCTGGGCAAGAACACCAACGTGTACCTGGGTTCAGCTGAACTGGCTGCCATCTGCTCGCGCCTGGGCCGCATCCCGACCCGCGAGGAATACATGGCCGATATGGGTGTCATCAACGAAAGCGGCGATGAAATCTACCAGTACCTGAACTTCGATCAGATCGAAGAGTACAAAGAAATCGCCGACTCCGTAGGCGTGTAAGCACGGTGCCCGAACCGGCGTGCCATGCGCCGGTTCCCTGCATCGCTCAGCCCCGATTCATCGGGGCTTTTTTTATGCAGGCGGCGGCTCCGGTTCCTGCCACAGACAGACACGGTTCCTGCCCGTATGCTTGGCTTCATACAAAGCCAGATCGGCTTGCTGCAAGGCCCTGTCGGGCGATATGTCGGCATTCATCGGCGAAACGCCAATGCTGATGGTGACGCAGATCTCCTGCCCATCAACCTCGAAACAGCTTGCTTCCATGGCCTGACGGATGCGCTGCGCAGTTGCCATGCCATCGGCAATGCTGGTGTCGGGCTGCAGAATCCAGAACTCTTCGCCACCATAGCGGCCGGGAATATCCGTTGCCCGCACCGACGCCTTGATGAGTTTCGCAACGTGCCGCAGCACAACGTCGCCGGTCGCATGGCCATGGGTGTCATTGACCCGCTTGAAATGGTCAATATCCAGCATCATGGCCACGCCTGTAATGTTTTTGTCGAGCAAAGCCGTTTCGTGCAGTTTCTTCATGCCAAGCATGAAACTGCGCCGGTTGGGCAAGCCCGTCAGCATGTCGGTGGAAGCCAGTTCGGTCAGTTCCAGTTCGTGCTGTTTGCGGCCGGTAATATCGCGCAGCAGCCAGACAGCGCCAAAATACTGATGGTCCTGGAGAATCTCGATATGGCTGACCTCCAGATGACGCCCCTGCCCGGCGCTGACCTCGTATGAAGACCGCAGGCCCACTGCATGCCCAAGCTGAGGCAAAGGCAGCCATGCCGCCCGCTCAGGCCCGAGAAGCTCCCTTACCTGCCTGTCGTGCATGCCTTGCAGGACGGAAGGCGGTGTATCCAGGCCCAGCAGACGCGGCCACAGCGCGTTAACGAAAATCACGTGCTCGCTGCTGTCCTTGATCAGCAGACCGTCTGGAAAGTATTCAAGCACCGTATTCAGGCGCGAAGTCTCTACCGCCAGGGCTTCAGCCACCTTCTGCAGAACAACCGCGCGGGCGCTGCGCTGAGCCCACAAAGCGCTCATGGACAAGCCGGCAAGCAGAAGCAGGACAGTGCCCGCGCCGCTTTGCCAGTGGCTGGCCCGGATGCTTTCGTCAATCAGGGCCCTGGCTTTTTCCGCCCCCATGCCCACCATGACGACCAGCGGGTAGTTTTCCACCCGCCTCCAGCTGTAAAAACGCTCGTACTCATCAATCGCAGCCATGATGTCAAAACTGCCGTGGGTCTGTTCAGGGTGCGCAATAAAGGGCCAGCTGGAAGGCAGCTTCTGGCCCAGTATGTCTGTCAGGTAGTAAGAACGCGCCAGATAGGTGCCGTCATTCTTCAGCAGCGAAGCCGCATCGGTGGGATCAGGGAAAATCGCTTTCAGCGCCGTGGTCAGGTGTTCAGCCGAAACCGCCAGCACCAGCACGCCCTGGAACTGCCCATCGTGCCAGAGCCCCCGTGTGAACTGGATGGTCCACTGCTGGGAAATACGGCCTTTGATAGGGTCGCTGATGAACAGCAGCGGCGCGTCGGCCCGCGCATGCACTTTGAAATGCTCACGATCGGCAATTGAAACGGAAGGCTGCGCCTGCCCCGGCTGATGAACCTGGCTC
>JAAZDZ010000441.1 GCA_012512545.1 Alcaligenaceae bacterium
GTGTCGCCGTGGGCCAGCAAAGCCACCGACATCGCTCATAACTGCGGCCTGAGCGCCGTGCGCCGCATCGAACGCGGCGTGCGCTACACCCTCACACCCGAACGCGGCCTGCTGGGCAGTAAATCGCTGGACGAAGCTCAACTGGCGCAAATCGCCAGTCTGCTGCACGACCGCATGACCGAAACCGTGGTCGATACCGCCTTCGACGGCCAGGCCCTGTTCGCCTCGCTGCCGGGCAAGCCCACCACCACGGTCAATGTCCTGCAGGCAGGGCGCCAGGCGCTGGAAGAAGCCAATATCACGCTGGGCCTGGCTTTGTCTGAAGACGAAATCGACTACCTGGCCGACGCGTTCACCGGCCTGGGGCGCGACCCCACCGATGTCGAGCTCATGATGTTCGCGCAGGCCAACAGCGAACACTGCCGCCACAAGATTTTCAACGCCACCTGGGTAATTGACGGCCAGCCGCAGGAAAACACCCTGTTTGGCATGATTCGCGCCACGCATGCTGCCCAGCCGCGCGGCACTGTGGTTGCGTATTCGGACAACGCCGCCGTCATGGAAGGCGGGCCGGCCACCTTGTTCCACGCGGGCGCCAGAGATAGCGAAGGGCGTTACGGCCACCATCCCGCCGTGGTTCACACCTTGATGAAGGTCGAAACCCACAACCACCCGACCGCGATTGCGCCATTCCCCGGCGCTTCCACCGGCTCGGGCGGTGAAATCCGCGACGAAGGCGCGACAGGCCGGGGTTCCAAGCCCAAGGCCGGGCTGGCCGGTTTCACGGTTTCCAATCTGCGCTTCCCGGATGCTCTCGAACCCTGGGAAGACCGCCCCCATGGTCTGCCCGACCGCATCGCTTCGCCGCTGGACATCATGATAGAAGGGCCCATCGGCGCGGCGGCCTTCAATAACGAATATGGCCGCCCCAATCTGCTGGGCTACTTCCGCACGTTTGAGCAACATGCAGGCGGGCGCCGCTGGGGCTATCACAAGCCCATCATGATCGCAGGCGGCCTGGGCTCGATCGACAGCCGTCTCACCCATAAAGATCCTCTGCCTCCCGGCGCCTTGCTGATTCAGCTTGGCGGCCCCGGCATGCGCATCGGCATGGGCGGCGGCGCGGCATCCAGCATGAGCGTGGGCACCAATACCGCCGAACTTGATTTCGATTCCGTGCAGCGCGGCAACCCGGAAATCCAGCGGCGCGCTCAGGAAGTCATCGACCGCTGCTGGCAGCAGGGCGATCACAACCCCATTGTCGCCATTCATGACGTGGGCGCGGGCGGCCTGTCCAACGCCTTTCCCGAACTGGTGAACGATGCCGGGCGCGGCGCCACCTTCGAATTGCAGCAGGTGCACCTGGAAGAATCCGGCCTGTCAGCAGCAGAAATCTGGAGCAACGAATCGCAGGAACGCTACGTTCTGGCCATTCTGCCCGAAGACCTGGAGCGTTTTGATGCCCTGGCCAAACGCGAGCGCTGCCCGTATACGGTGGTCGGCGTGGCCACTGAGGAACGGCAGCTGCGGGTCACCCATGGCGAAGGGCTGCCTGGTGTGGCTGAACCCATCACGCCGCGCGCCGAAGGCGAACTGCGTCCGGTGGATGTTCCCATCGACGTCATTCTGGGCAAGGCACCGCGCATGATGCGCGATGTCACGCGCGAAAGCGTGGCAGGCGAACCCTTCGATGTCGTCGGCATCGAGCTGGGCGAAGCCATTGAGCGCGTGCTGCGCCACCCCACGGTGGCCAGCAAGAGCTTCCTCATCACCATTGGCGACCGCGCCGTGGGCGGCCTGATCAGCCGCGACCAGATGGTCGGCCCCTGGCAAGTGCCGGTGGCCGATTGCGCCGTCACCCTGGCCGATTTTGAAACCGTGCGCGGCGAAGCCATGTCGATGGGCGAACGCAGCCCGCTGGCGGTGCTGGACGCGCCAGCGGCCAGCCGCATGGCGGTGGCCGAAGCCCTTACCAACCTGGTGGCCGCCGATGTGGGCGCCCTGGAAGACATCAAACTGTCCGCCAACTGGATGGCCGCCTGCGGCACGCCGGGCCAGGATGCCGCGCTGTACGATGCCGTGTCGGCTGCCAGCCAGTGGTGCCAGGCGCTGGGCCTGTCCATTCCGGTGGGCAAGGATTCCCTCTCCATGCGCACCACCTGGGAACAGGATGGCGAACAGCGTGAAGTCAGCGCGCCCGTATCGCTGGTCGTCAGCGCTTTCGCGCCGGTGGGCGATGTGCGCGCCACGCTGACTCCGCAACTGCGCACCGATTGCGGCGATACCTCCCTCATTCTCATCGACCTGGGGGCAGGCAGGCAGCGCCTGGCCGGTTCCGTGCTGTCGCAGGTCTATGGCGCCGTGGGCACTGAAGTGCCCGACATCGACGACGCCGGGCTGCTGGCCACCTTCTTCCGCAGCGTGCGCGAGCTGGCGGCCGATGGCCTGGTGCTGGCCTATCACGACCGCTCTGACGGCGGCCTGCTGGCAACTGTTGCCGAAATGGCCTTTGCCGGGCGTGTGGGGGTGTCTCTCAACCTTGACCTGCTCACCATAGACCCGCATGCCGAAGACTGGGGCGATTATAAAATCCGCCCTGAACAGGTTGCCGTGCAGCGCGACGAACTCACGCTCAAGGCGCTGTTCAACGAAGAAGCCGGTGCAGTCATCCAGGTATCGCGCAGCGAGCGCGACAACGTGTTGCGCCGCCTGCGTGAAGCCGGGCTGTCGCAGAACAGCTATGCCATCGGCGGCCTGAATACGGCTGATGAAATCCAGATCTTCCGCGACGGCAAATGCATTTACCAGCGCCCACGGGCAGAGCTGGGCCAGCAATGGGCTGAAGTCAGCCGCCGCATCATGGCGCTGCGCGACAACCCCGATTGCGCCCAGGCCGAATTCGACCTCTGGAAAGACACCACCGACCCCGGCATGCAGCCGCGCGTCGCCTTCGACCCGCAAGAAGATATTGCGGCGCCCTATATCGCCACCGGCAAGCGGCCGCGTGTCGCCATCTTGCGCGAACAAGGCTGCAACAGCCAGGTGGAAATGGCCTGGGCCTTCGACAAGGCCGGCTTCGAGGCGCTTGACGTTCATAAGACCGATCTCATTTCCGGCCGCACCCGCCTGGACGACGTGCTCGGCCTGGTGGCCGTGGGCGGCTTCAGCTACGGCGACGTGCTGGGCGCGGGCGAAGGCTGGGCGCGCAGCATCCGCTTCAACAGCATGCTGGCCGATCAGTTCTCCGCCTTCTTCGGGCGCGGCGATACTTTCGCCCTGGGGGTGTGCAATGGCTGCCAGATGCTGGCCGCGCTGGCTTCCATGATTCCGGGGGCCGGACACTGGCCGCGCTTTACCCGCAATATTTCCGAAAAATACGAAGCCCGCGTCGCGCTGGTGGAAATTCCCGAATCGCCTTCGCTGTTCATGCAGGGCATGGCGGGCACGATTGCGCCCGTGGCGGCGGCGCACGGCGAAGGCTTTGCCAACTTCGAGCGCCAGGGCGACGCTTCCAAGGTAATTACCGCACTGCGCTATGTGGACAACCACGGCAAGGTAACTGAGCAGTACCCGTATAACCCGAATGGCAGCGCCAACGGCCTCACAGGCGTGACCACCGCCGATGGTCGCTTCACCATCATGATGCCGCACCCCGAACGGGCGACGCGCAATGTGATGATGTCCTGGGCGCCTGAGCGCTGGGGGCCTGCCGACCAGGGCGGGGCAGATCAGCCGCATGGCGGCTACACCCCCTGGATGCGGATGTTCCGCAACGCCCGCGTTCAGTTAGGCTGAAGCGGCTTATCACGGTACAATTCATCTTTGCCCGGAGCTCGTACATGCGTCTCATCAAGAAAGCACTGACATTCGATGATGTCCTGTTGGTGCCTGCATATTCGGACATTCTCCCACGCGATACCAACCTGTCCACCCGGTTCACGCGCGATATCACCCTGAACATTCCTCTGGTGTCTGCCGCCATGGATACCGTCACAGAATCCGGCCTGGCCATTGCCATGGCGCAGGAAGGCGGTATCGGTGTGGTTCACAAAAACCTCTCTGCCGACGAACAGGCCCGGGAAGTCGCCCGGGTCAAGCGCCACGAATTCGGCATCGTCATCGACCCCATTACAGTGACCCCGCAGA
>JAAZDZ010000442.1 GCA_012512545.1 Alcaligenaceae bacterium
CCCCACCACGAAGATATCTTTGGCCTTGCCGCTGGTGGCCACTGCCAGCGCGTAAGCGAACACTAAAGAGGTGGGCAGTTCGCAATATTGGTCGGCTACGTCGAAGTGGTCGGCGCACACCCGCAAGCCGAAGTCGAATATGGGCTTGCCCTTGAGCGCTTCCTGAACCTGTGCAGGCAGCATGCTGAAGGGGGTGATCAGCGGTTGCGGCAGCTCGGTATGGGTTTTGCAATCGGCCAGCAGACGCAAAGGATGGCAGGCCACGCGGTAGTTGATCAGCTCAGCCGCAACGGCTGTCTGGGTATTCAGCGCCAGAACAATGGGGTTGTACTTGCGGATAAAGCGCTCGATGGCGGCGCGGTGCGCAACAGCGCCCGGGCCGGTGCCGAGAATCAGCACGTCACGCCCTTCAAAAACCTGTTTGGGGTTCCAGCTACCCCGGGCTTCGCCATGATAAAAATGGCGGGCGACGTCGAGCTTCTTCAGGCTGAATTTCTTGCCGCCCTCTTCCCGCAGGTGGTCGATCACCGCCAGGACGTCTTCCTCGCTGAAGCGTGAATCGCCCTGCATTTGCTGCACGTAAGACGGGTGAATTCCGTACTTGCCGGTAAGGTAGTAATAAGGGTTGGTGCCCCAGCCAAACTTGTGCTGCATGGGCTTGAAGTAGGCGCTCAGCAACTGCATCAGGGGAATCATATTGATGTGTCGCCCACGGCGCCCCGCCACTTCTATCACCAATTCTTCGGTGCGGGCATTGCCCGGGCCGCGCCCCATGCCAGTGACGGTGGCGTCCACCCAGGTTACGCCTTCATTCAGGGCGCGCACGGTATTCGACAGCGCCAGGCCCAGATTGTCATGCGTGTGGATACCCAACGCGCCCTGCCAGCCGCTGCGCAGCCAGCCGATGATTTCCGCAGCCTGATCGGGCGTCATGCTGCCCATGGAATCGGCAAAATACAGAACGTCGATTTCGTAAGCGGATGCCAGCCTGGCCAGCGCCTTGACTTCCGCTTCCGTGCGGTCGGCAATCTGCATCAGGTTGAAGCCCACCACAAAACCGCGCTCTTTCAGCCAGCTGACGGCGGGCAACGCGGCTTCAAATTCATGAACATGGCTGGCAATGCGCACAAGATCCACCGGCGACTGTGCGGCATCGTTGGGAAACAGCGTCTGCAAGGCGGTGTGCAAAGGAACTTCGCCCACCAGTTCGCTGGCATTCACCATGACGCCCACCTGCAGCGCGGCGGGTATCTGCAGGCTGTTGATGAATTCGTCGGTGGTATAGGCGCAAGCGCCTTTGAAGCCATTGTTTGCCAGAGAGCGCAGGCCCAGTTCGACAATATCAACGCCCGCTTCTGCCATGGCGTGCAGGTATTGATTGATAACCGGCTCAGGAAAATTCCAGTTATTGTAATAACCGCCGTCCCGAAGGGTGCAGTCCAGAACATATATATTTTGCATAAGTGTTTCTCCGAGCATCGCTCTGGTGATTTCACGCCCTGGCCAGCGCCTGGAACCTTGAATCAAGCACTTGCTTTACAAACGCGCTGAAATCACCGGCGTCAATGCTGTAACTGACAAAATCCAGTCTTTCGCAATTTTCATCGGGGATATCCACCACCAAGTCTGTCGGCACAATATGAGTATCGGTGTGAATATGAATGGGCCTGACTTCTTCCAGCATGGAATTGCTCAAGTGCGCTATTCCAGGCAACCGGCAAAAACGCGCCGGGTACATTGAACCGGTCGAATAGTTCGCAATGAAAAAGTGGCATTTCGACGCAACATGCATTTTCTCCATGCTGCCGCATCCCACCAGGCTGTAAGCGGCAATACCCTTGGGCAGGCTGCGCACAATGCTGGAAACCACCGCTTCATCTGCAGAAAAATCGGCGCTTTTCGATGCCTCAAAAATATCCGCAGTCATGCCGTCGAATATCACGCAAAAGCCGGGATGCTTTTCATGCAAGCTGGTCAGCACTTCAATCAGCGCTTCCTGCTGGTTCAGCCAGGCCCGCTTCTGCTGGCTGATTCCAACCCACAGAACCAGTTCATAAGAGTTCAGAAACGCGTAGCGCTCAGAAAACGCCGGAATCGCAGCAACTTCTTGCAGCAATTCCTGATCCATATAGCGGATTTCAGTTTCCGTCAGCGCCTTGTATGAAACCCCCACCACACTCATGGCATCAAAGCCAATACCGCGCGATGCCTGGGCGAGCTCCGCCGCGGAGGCCGCCTGCAAACTGCTGCCGCGGGCTTTCATGAGTTCCACAGTAAGGTAGCAGTGGCCGTTAATGGCCCAGATGCGGTCAATATGCCGCAGCCCGCCCTTGCGCCCCGCCACATGAAGGGCGGGCCAGGTGTCGTAGAAAAAATGGTAGGGACTCACGCCATTCACGACAACCTGATTCACCGCAACCGCAGCCACAGCGTCGCTGCTGCCCGCGAACTTATCGGGGTGCTGCGCTGCGCCAGTGATCAAGGCGTGCAGGTGAGCGTGCTCGTACAGCGCGCCCGGCAGCACAAAAACAAAATTACGGGCGGGGAAATAGACGAAATCCGCGGCATGCAGATACTGGCCGACGTAGAACCGTTCACCCTCAAAGTCGAACACCAGGAAATTGATTTGATGAAAAACGCTTCCCAGAAGCCTGGATTCCCCCATGGCGAAGGGGCCCGGGATTGCAGAACCGCCCTCTCTATTCACGCACATGACATCATGAGAAAACGAGGCGTCCGATAAAAACTCCACAAATCTCAGAAAAAAGCCTTGTTCCGCGGCAGCCAGAGGCAGTTCCCCCAAGGCCGGGAAACGATGAAGCCTGGTATTGCGGAACAGAAACCCCACCGCGTTGGAAAGCAGGCCGCTGACGGGGCTGCCGCCCGTGAGTTCATCACTTTTCACGCCGTCCGCCAGCAAGCGGCTTATATGCTTGGGCAGATCAGAATCCAGCGCGAAAGATTTCAATGTCTTCCAGTGGTAGACCCCATGGGGGAAATGAACATTGATTCTTATTTCCGGGGAAAACGGCAGCTCCATGGAGAACCCGCAAAACCTGTCCTGCCCCTTCAAAGGCGCGGCGCCGGTTTTATCTGCCACATCCGGCCTGGGTTTTTCGGGGTAGCCGGACACCACGCCGAAGTCGCCTTCCACGGATATCTGGTACAGCTCGCTGCCTGCGGGGTTGATCCAACCGGCAACAGTCAGGCTGGAACCATCGTACGATTTCGTTGTGGCCGGGCTATCCAGCACGCCAGAAAAAACCCTTCTGGAAGCGTTGGCGCTTTCTACTGGCGTAATGTCTTCAAAAAGATTGACTATCATGTTTCCAACCTGGAACAAACAGGCCGTTAAATAAGGCCGCGATTAAATGCCGACCGCTTCCACCCGAAGTAGGAAATATCCCCCGGCTGCCTGGCATACATGATCCTCCGGAAGCTGTCCCGCTGTTCTGGAACGAGGTCTTCCGCAATCATTTCAACGTCCTCGGAATTGAATACGCCCCTGTAAAGGCCATCGATCTTGATAATCGCCAGGCCCATTCTGTGCAAAAACGGGCCATTCTGATGTATTTGCGAACCACGCGAAAAACTGGCGGCGAAATCTGAAATGATTTTTCTGTTCACCAGTTCTTCCAGAGGGCCATCCTCATTAACCGGGCCCGGCTCCAGGCCCAAAGCAACTTGCTTGAAGCCCGATGCCAACGCGCCCAGGCCCACGGTTTCCACGCTGTCCTCATCGCCTTCTGCTATTTCGTCCGTGGGCAGCTTGCGATGCAGGTATTTCCCGTAGAGGGCCCTGGACACCTCCGAGAAAGAAAAAGTGGGCCAGAAAGTGGGAGAACAGCGGCTCAAGGTGGCAACAGCCTCGAAAAGCTCAGGGTCGGACCTGAGCTTGTTCACCGCGTAAGTCACGTCGTAGAGCGCGCCAATGCTGTCCGGGCTGGCCACTGCAGCCCGCAATGCCTTGGTCAGCCCCATTTCACCTCTTTTAATGACCTGCGGCCTGACGTCGCTGCACTTGTAGTTGCGCCAGTATTCCCTTATTTTTCCGCTGTTCAGCACCGCATGACTCATTGCAATGCAAAACGAGCCCAGGTGGTATTCGACTTCGTGGTTTTCGGTGGCGCCCAGAACCTCGAAATCGCTTTCCAACATCTCTTTCAAAAACTTGAGCACATGCTTCTCGCTGAAGAAAACGCTGTCGTTCAACATCAGCAACCGGGGGCAATGCGCCGCGTGCTCCTGGGAATATATGTAGCTGAAGCCTGCTTTATAACTACCGAAGTCACGGCCAAAATTGAACCGTTCTATATAGCAACTCAAATAATCACGGTAATCATCCGGAGCGGACAACTTCAGCGTGTTCACGCCAATTACATACACCCCCAGGCTTTTGGCGGCCCGCAGCAACGCCAGTACATCGTCGCGAATACGGCCCTTCTGATACAAGGCCAGCAGCAAAATTTTCTGCCCTGCGTAGGGCGCGGAAAAATGAACCACATCCTTTTTGCCGCGGCTGCGCAGCCCGTTACGCATTGAGCTCAGGAACAGGCAGGCGTAAATGGAGTGGTAGATAAACCGGCTTACAAAGCTTCTGATGATGTTCATTTGTGTTCCGCCACACTCCGTTGCTCAAGGGCCACCGGCCACACCGGTCACCGCATCAATTCATCGTAAATCTTCAGCGTGTCTTCCTGCGTTTCACCCTGGACCAGCTCTCCGTTGTTCAGGATCACGCAACGGTCGCAAAGGGTGGCGATCTGCCCTCGCGAATGCGACACCAGCACCACCGTCTGACCGCAGGCTATTTTCTGCATCATGGTGCGTTCCGCCTTCTGCCTGAAGTGCGCGTCTCCCACGCTCAGCACTTCGTCCACCAGCAGCACGTCCGGACTGATGATGGTGCTGATGGCAAAGCCCAGGCGCGAAGCCATGCCGCTGGAATAATTGCGCACAGGCTCGTCGAAGTAGTCGCCCAGTTCCGCGTATTCCTTGATTTCTTCCAGGCGCTGCACGACATCCTTGCGCCGGTAGCCCAGCAGCATCCCGCCAAACAAGGCGTTGTCCCTGCCGCTGAGGTCGCGGTCAAACCCCGCCTGCAAGGCCAATAAAGACACGCTCGCCCCATGGTTGATGACATCGCCGTAATCAGGCTTCAAAGAACCGGACATCACCTTCAACAGGGTCGATTTACCCGCGCCATTGGCGCCCAGAATGCCCAGTGTTTCACCCCCAAACACATCCAGAGACACCCCTTTCAGCGGTTCGTTATAGGTCTTGCCACCGCCTTTGCCGCTCATCTTGAAACGCACGCCAATGTCCTTCAAGGACAGAAAAACCCTATCCATCACCGCATCCCCTGCCGCACAAAATTGCGCCGCTGATGGCGGTAAAAAACAGCGCTCACCAGAAGAACGGCGGAGGTAAACAGCAA
>JAAZDZ010000443.1 GCA_012512545.1 Alcaligenaceae bacterium
CCACTTCGCAGCGCACTCGCGGGTACCGGTCATCAACGGGCTGACCAACGAGTACCACCCCTGTCAGATTCTTGCCGACATCTTCACCTTCATGGAAATGCGCGGCTCCATCGCAGGCAAAACCGTGGCCTGGATAGGCGATGCCAACAACATGGCCTACACCTGGCTGCAAGCGGCTGAACTTCTCGGTTTCACTCTGCATGTCTCCGGCCCCAAGGGCTACCAGCTCGACCCAAAACTCACTGGTCAGGTCGGCCCCCAGGTATTACGCGAATTCGACGACCCCATGGAAGCCACCCAGGGCGCCCATCTGGTCACCACCGACGTCTGGACCAGCATGGGCTTCGAGGCCGAAAACGAAGAACGCCGTCTGGCATTCAACGACTGGTGCGTGGATGCTGAAATGATGGCCCAGGCCCACCCTGAAGCCTTGTTCATGCACTGCCTGCCCGCCCACCGGGGCGAGGAAGTCACTGGCGAAGTCATCGACGGCCCGCAAAGCGTGGTCTGGGATGAAGCCGAAAACCGCATGCACGTGCAAAAAGCGCTGATGGAATTCCTGCTGCTGGGCAAGCAGCAATAATGCATGAACCACCCTGGCCTCGCTGGCCGGGGCTTTCTCCACAGCGCAAACTTTCGCGGCAGCCGCAGCGATCTCGCGTATATGCAACGCAGCATGAAAAGTGCGGGCGCCGACGATAAGTATGGGCATCAACCAAACAGAACACCAGCGCTTGAGCGCGTGATCAGAATCAGAAAACGGGCGCCAATCGTGAGACTGGCGCCCGTTTTTCAATGCTTGCGCATCAAGGCTTATTCAGACTTGCCCTTCAGCTGCGGCAGGGAGGAACCCTCGCCTGCCGACAGCAGGCCCACCTTGGAATACGTGAACAGCTTGTCGCGGGTATCGACAATATCGAGATTACGCATGGTGAGCTGACCGATGCGGTCGCGTGGCGAGAAGCTGGATTCGCCGCTTTCCATGGTCAGGCGCTCGGGCTGGTAGGTCAGGTTTTCAGAACGCGTATCGAGCAGCGAATAATCGTTGCCGCGACGCAGTTCAATGACCACTTCGCCCGTAATGGCGCGAGCCACCCAGCGCTGGGCCGTTTCGCGCAGCATGATGGCCTGCGGGTCGAACCAGCGGCCCTGGTACAGCAGGCGGCCCAGGCGAAGGCCGTTGATGCGGTACTGCTCGATGGTGTCTTCGTTATGAATGCCAGTGACCAGGCGTTCGTAGGCAATGTGCAGCAGCGCCATGCCGGGGGCTTCGTAGATGCCACGGCTCTTGGCTTCAATGATGCGGTTTTCGATCTGGTCGCTCATGCCCAGGCCGTGACGGCCACCAATGCGGTTTGCTTCCAGCATGAGTTCGACCGGGTCGGAATACTCCACCCCGTTCAACGCAACCGGCTGGCCTTCTTCGAAGCGCACAGTGACTTCCTCGGCGTCGATCTTGACATCGTCGCGCCAGAACGCCACGCCCATGATGGGGTCAACAATGCGAATGCCGGAATTCAGGTATTCCAGGTCTTACGCCTCGTGGGTGGCGCCCAGCATGTTGGAATCCGTGGAATAGGCTTTTTCTACGGACATCTTGTAATCGAAGCCATGTTCGACCAGATATTCGGACATTTCCGTCCGGCCGCCCAACTCATCAATAAAGGTCTGATCAAGCCAGGGCTTGTAGATGCGGAGTTCGGGGTTGGTCAGCAGGCCATAGCGGTAGAAACGCTCGATATCGTTGCCTTTGTAGGTGCTGCCATCGCCCCAGATGTGGACGTCGTCTTCCTTCATGGCCGCCACCAGCATGGTGCCCGTTACAGCGCGGCCCAGCGGCGTGGTGTTGAAGTAGGCGACACCAGCGGTGGTGACGTGAAAGGCGCCCGCTTGCAGAGCGGCAATACCTTCGGTGACCAGTTGAGTGCGGCAGTCGATCAGACGCGCGACCTTGGCGCCGTATTCCAGCGCCTTGCGCGGAATCGCATCGTAATCCGGCTCGTCGGGCTGGCCCAGGTTGGCCGTGTAGGCGTAGGGGATGGAACCCTTGTTTTTCATCCAGAGCAATGCAGCGCTGGTGTCCAGTCCACCGGAAAAGGCAATGCCGACCTTCTGGCCGACAGGTACGTCTTCAAGTATGGTTGTCATTGTGGGCGGGCCTTGGGAATAACATCAAATAACATTGCATTATATCCCGCGCGGCCGGCCTGTGATGCCCGCCACTCTCACAGGTGCCGCAAACCCCCGATTACTTGCGGTCGCCGATCCAGGGCTTGTCCACCAGCTGCTCGGGCGATTCCGAATCTATCAGCTTGTAGCCGTCGGCCACATAGCCCGGCCCCTTCATCAGCGTGATGAGTATGGCGCCGATGGTTACCATGACAGCCACGTTGAACAGTGTAAAAAACACACCAAGGGCCATCATATCGACCCGGCCGATAAAGGCTTCAATGGAGCGCTCGCTTCCCTGCCATTCCATCCAGCGCACCATGACGGATGGCAGGCCACAGAGAAAAATAATGGTAAGAAACGCATAAGGCATAGAGCGCAGCACTTTGCGTTCCAACCCCGGCGTGGATTTGCCACGGCTGGTGTAACCAGGCAATTTCTTGAATAACGGTAGCATGACAGTTCCCCCTGAGATGATTCTACGCCTGAATGCATATAGCGTGCCAATCGCTGTACCTGACCAGCCGCTCTGCAGATGACTGGCCTTTCTCATTGGATGGCGGGCTTTTTGCATTGCAAAACACTCCCCAGGCGCAGGACATTCACACAATATTTTGTTACTTTGTGAGCCTTTGAACACATCGTAGCGCCCGGCGCCCGTAGCATGTCTTCTCCGTCTTGTGAATTGGCGCCGTCTGGCCCCGCCCCTGTTTCTGATCAGCCCCGGCTGCCCGGCAGCCTGGCAAAAGGGGTGAAAACCGTTGCGGAATTCCTGGCTGATCCAGACCTGTGTATTCCCGATTACCAACGGCCTTACAAGTGGACGGCAAGGCATATCAACCAGCTGTTTGCCGACATCAACCGCCACAAAGATAAAAACGCCTACCGGCTGGGCACCATTGTGTTTCACCGCGAGGGTAAAAAAAGGAATATTGTGGATGGCCAGCAGCGCACAATCAGCCTGGTGCTGGCCATTCATGCCCTGGTGGAAACGCGTATCAACGGGCCGCAGGAAACCCGCATCCAGAACCCTGAACTTGCGGCCTGCCTGGAAAACCTGGCCAACCGCATGTTGAACCCCGGTTTCAACAACCGGCTTTCGCAGAGCAATATCCGTAATAATTACCAGGCTATCCGCCGCATTGTGTCGCGGCCCGAAGTCACCGAAGACAGCATCGCGTTTCTGCTGCACAGATGCGAAATCGTCTGGTTTGAACTGCAGGATATCTCCGAAGCCTTTCAGTTCTTTGAAAAC
>JAAZDZ010000444.1 GCA_012512545.1 Alcaligenaceae bacterium
ATGTCTGAAAACGCTTTGCAGTTCCTGCTCAATCGCCAATCCGTCAAATTCGTGCAGGCTCCCGGCCCCGACGAACATCAGCTTGATCTCATTCTGCGGGCCGCTATGTCGGCCCCTGATCACGGCAAGCTGCGCCCCTGGCGCTTTTCCCTGATCCGTCAGGAAGTGATGCAGGAATTCACCGATAAGCTGTTTGCGACCGCACAAGCGTCTGACAAACCCATTCCTGCTCAAAAAGAAGAGAACGCCCGCCGCTGGCTGAAGGACGTACCATTGCTGATCGCCATGGCCAGCCATCTTGACCACAGTGTGACGAAAATCCCCGAACACGAACGCCTGCTGGCCGTTGGTGCTGCGGCCATGAATATGCTGAATGCGGCCCATATGCTGGGGTTTGGCGCATTCTGGAGTACCGGCCTGGGCACATACATTGATGAAGTCAATGAAATGCTTGGCTTTGACCCGCTCGATTACCGCTTCTTGGGTTTTCTGGCCATCGGCACGCCCATTGATGAAGTCTTTCCCATGACCCGCCCCGATTACAAGCAGTTCGTGAAGGAGTATCGGTCATGAAGACGCTCAAGGTTGACGTCGCCATCATTGGCGCGGGCACGGCGGGGCTGTCGGCCCGGCGCGCGGCAATGAGAGGCGGCGCCAGCATCGTCATGATTGAAGACGGCCCTTACGGCACCACCTGCGCACGGGTAGGCTGCATGCCGTCCAAACTGCTGATCGCCGCCGCCGAGGCCGCGCATACGGCTGCGCATGCCGCGCCGTTTGGCGTGCATGTGGATGGCGTGCGCATCGACGGGCGAGAAGTCATGGAGCGCGTGCGCGGCGAACGCGATCGCTTCGTGGGGTTTGTGCTTAGCGATGTAGACGCCATGCCCGAGCATGAAAAACTCAGGGGCCGCGCCCGTTTTGTGTCCGATACCGTTCTGCAGGTTGACGACCATACGCGGGTGGAAGCGCGCAGCGTTGTTATTGCCAGCGGCACCCGCCCCAACATACCCGTGCCATACCAGCCTTTGGGCGACCGTGCCATCGTCAACGACGATGTTTTCGATTGGGAAGAACTGCCGGAAAGCGTGGCGGTGGTGGGCGCCGGCGTCATTGGCCTGGAGCTTGGCCAGGCGCTTTCCCGCCTGGGCGTGCGCACCCGCATCTTGCAGCGCAGCAAACATGTGGGCGGGCTGCGCGATCCTCAGGTCTATGAAAGTGCTGTGGCCGCCTTTCAGCAGGAACTCGATCTCTGCCTGGAAGCCGCCATACTGGGCGTGCGCCGGGTGGGCAACGAGGCAGAAATCCGTTATCAGGTGCCCGGCACCCCGGAAGTCACCGAACGCTTTGATTATGTACTGCTGGCCGCAGGGCGGCTGCCGAATCTGGATGATATGGGGCTGGAAAACACCGGTATCGAACTGGATGAGCAAGGCCGTCCGGTGTATGACGCCGCCACCTTGCAAATCGGCGATACCCCGGTTTTCATCGCAGGCGATGTCAATGGTGTTTTACCGCTGCTGCACGAAGCCGCCGACGATGGCCGCATCGCCGGGGCCAATGCGGCAGGCTACCCTGCAAACGTCACACCGGGCAGCCGGCGGGCCGCGCTGTCCATTGTGTTTTCCGACCCGCAATTGGCAGTTGTGGGCTTGCGCTTTAACGAACTGCCAAAAGATGCCGCCATCGGTGAAGTCGACTTTTCCAACCAGGGCCGTTCGCGCATCATGCTGAAAAATCGCGGCAAGCTGCGGGTATATGCCGAACGTAGCAGTGGCTTATTCCTGGGGGCGGAAATGGCCGGCCCGGCCATGGAACATATCAGCCACTTGCTGGCATGGGCTGTTCAGCAAAAGCTGACGGTTGATCAGATGCTTGCCATGCCTTTCTACCATCCGGTGGTGGAAGAGGGGGTACGCACCGCCCTACAAAACCTGGCCAAAGCCCTGGCCAAGTAAGCGGCGTTTAAATTGGCGCGCGGTCTATTTTGGACAGCGCGTCATTGACGCGAAAGATTTTTCCCTTTACCTGCGTCACGCCAGCGCTCTGGAGACGGACCGTATGCATGCTCAGATAGGCTTCGGCGCTGGCTCGGTCGGCGAACAAGTAAACGCCGCCCGCTTCACCTGCGGCTTCGTTTTCCGTCCAAATTTTCCATAGCAAGCCGGGCTCTTCGGCAATAGACTGGGCCAGTCCTTCCATCGCCGGGACCATGTCCTCGCCCCAGGGGCCGGTGTAGGGGAAATCAACCTGCAGAATATAGCTCATGCTAGAACCTGAACGGTAGCTAAGAAGACAGGCGCTGAAAGGTGTACAGCGCCTGCTCGGAAGTGGGGTTTATTTAGCCGCTTTGCGACGTGCTTCCAAAACAGCGTCGATGTCTGACGCCTGATGCCTGGAGTGCAGTTGCTGCTCGGGTTCGCCGGTTACGCTGTTAACAATGATGCCACGCTGCACGGCAGGGCGTGCGGAAATTTCATCCACCCAACGCCGCACATGAGTATAGCTTTCAGCATCGAGAAATTCCGCAGCACCATAGACGCTGTTATTCACCAACCCGCCGAACCAGGGCCAGGCCGCCATATCGGCAATGCTATATTCATAGCCGGCGAGATAAGGAACCTGCGCCAGCCGCTGGTCCAGAACATCGAGCAGGCGCTTGGTTTCCATGGTGTAGCGGTTGATGGGGTATTCCTGCTTGAAGGGCGCATATGCATAAAAATGGCCAAAGCCGCCGCCCACAAAGGCGCCGCGCCTTGCAGCCAGAACAGCCAGTTCAGGGCTTCAGTGCGCCCGGCAGGGTCGGCAGGCAGAAATCGCCCGAATTTATCAGCCAGATACAGCAGGATGGCGCCAGACTCAAACACACGCTGAGGCGTGGCGGCGCTGTAATCCAGCAGGGCGGGAATTTTGGAGTTGGGGTTGATGGCGACAAAACCGCTGGAGAATTGATCCTGGTCCATGATGCGAATCAGGTGGGCATCGTATTCCGCTTCTTTGATGCCCGCCGCCAGCAGCTCTTCCAGCATGATGGTGGCTTTCTGCCCGTTCGGGGTGGCCAGAGAATACAACTGCAAGGGGTGCTTGCCGCGAGGCAGCTGAGCCTCGAAGCGCGCGCCCGCCTCGGGACGGTTGATGCCGGAAAAGCGGCCGTCGCTGTCTTCTGGAGTGCTCCAGACTTTCGGGGGCTGGTATTCAGTGGATTGAGTCATGTCATACCTCAGGTAAGCAGATCGCGCACGGCGGCGGTGAGTTTTTCTACCGACTCGCCGTCCGAAGCCAGCATGCGGGCTTTGCCTCGCTGGTCGAAAATGTAGATGCCGCGGCTGTGGGCGACTTCGTAATCGTTGGCATCGTCGCTGCGCGGTTTCTCGATCTGATACGCCACCCGGTAGCGGCGCGCCAGCCTGGATATCTGCCGTTCGCTGCCTGTCAGGCCGATGGCATGGGTGCTGAACGCATCAACATACGCCTGCAGAATTTCCGGGGTGTCGCGATGCGGGTCAACGCTGACAAACACAATGCGCACCTGATCGGCTTGCGCATCCAGATTGACCATCACCTGCGATAACTGCGCCATGGTAGTGGGGCAGATGTCCGGGCAACTGGCGTAGCCGAAAAACATCATGACGATTTTGCCGTCGAAATCTTTCTCGGTGATGGTCTGATCGCCCGCAGCCACCAGTTCGAAGTTCAGATCGGGCAGAAAACCGCGTATGGGATGAATGGTGGAATCGGCGCCTGCAGCATGGCGGGTGTCTTCGTTCTGGGCGGAGCCGGGCAGCGTGCCCGGGTCAATCGCCTGCGCATGGGCCGGCGCGCCCAGGACAGCCGCCGCCCCAATCAGCCAGGCTGTCAGACCCGGCAAGGCTGCGCGGCGCAGCCTGCCAGTCAGTGCGGGTGAGCACAAGGCAATCTTGGTTTTGAGGTTCATTGCAACTCCATCAAATGTGGCCAGACGGCGCCACCCCCTGACATTTCAATGCGCGACGGCTTCTTCGTCCATGCCGCTGTGGCGCAGCAGCGCCTCCAGCGAGGGTTCGCGCCCGCGAAACGCCTGGAAAGATTCCGCTGCCGGGCGGGTGCCGCCCACCGCCAGGATTTCTTCCAGGAAACGGCGGCCTGTGGCGGCGTCCAGGGTATCCCGGGTGCCATCTGCAGCGACTTCGACGGCTTCTTCAAAAGCGGCATACGCGTCGGCGGAAAGCACTTCAGCCCATTTGTAGCTGTAGTAGCCGGCGCCATAGCCACCCGCAAACAGGTGCGAGAAGTTATGCGGAAAGCGGTGCCACGATGGCGGCAGCAGAACTGCGACTTCCTGGCGCACTTCATCAAGCGTGGCCATGACTTCAGCCATGGACAAGCCATTGTTGCGGCAGTGGATCAGCATATCGAACAGCGCGAACTCGATCTGGCGCAGCATCTGCATGCCGCTTTGGAAGTTTCTGGCCGCCAGCATCTTGTCGTACAGCGAACGCGGCAGGGGCTGACCGGAATCCACATGGGCGCTCAATGACTGTATGACAGCCCATTCCCAGCAAAAGTTCTCCATGAATTGCGAAGGCAGTTCGATGGCATCCCATTCCACGCTGGCAAAGGGCGAGGCGGCGGGATCGTCAACCTGGGAAAGCAGGGCGTGCAGCGCGTGGCCGCTTTCATGGAACAGCGTGATGACGTCGTCGTGGGTCAGCAGGCTGGGGCGACCGCCTTGCGGCGCGGAAAAATTGCAGGTCAGGTATACCACCGGGGTCTGCAGCCCGTCTGCATTGCGGCGCCGGGCGCGTTCGCTATCCACCCATGCGCCGCTCTGCTTGCCCTGACGGGCATAGAGATCGAGGTAAAGCGTGCCCAGTGATTCGCCCTGTTGATTGCGCACATCGCAGACACGTACATTCTCATGCCAGACAGGCGTATCTACATTGTTTAGACTTACGCCGAACAGGCGACCGACCACTTCAAACAGGCCGTTCAAGACGCGCTCTTCAGTGAAGTATTGGCGGACATCTTCTTCTGAATAGGCGTAGCGGGCTTCGC
>JAAZDZ010000445.1 GCA_012512545.1 Alcaligenaceae bacterium
ACGCCGCCGAGCCGCCGGCAATCAGGCCGCTGCGCAGCAGGTTGCGGCGCAGGGTGTTGGGGGTAGAAGGTTTCTTTTGATCAGTCATGGCAACACTCGTTCTTTATATGCTCGTTCTTTGTACTCAAGCGCCCACAGCACGACGGTAAGCACCGCGACGCACAGGCCGAAGACACCGATGATGCCCATCAGGCCGTCGCCCCCCAGGGGAATGGAGTAAACGTAAAGGCCGGCGCCGTACTTGGGCACGCCTTGCACGCCCATGAAGAGCGCCCAGCGGAAGCCCCAGGCTGCGGCGCAGGCCGCCATCCCCAGCGCCACCATCATGGGGCGGGAGTTCAGCCACCAGCCCGGGCGCAGCCACAGAGCCAGCACGGCGGCGCCAAGCAGCACTGAAAGCCAGATGCTGATGCGCCAGATGGGGTAGTTGACGTAGAGTTCCAGGGCTTGCAGGAAGGAGGGGGTCTGCATCACATGGCCGCTTGCCACCCATACAGAGGCGACCGCCAGCAGGGCCAGGCTCAGGAACAGCCCGAGCTTGCCCAGCCAGGCGCGCACGGCGATATCGCGGCCAGCGGGCACCCACTGTGTCAGCAGCAGGGCGGCTCCTGCGGCCGCCAGCCAGGCTGTCAGCGTCAGGTTCACGGGCACCCAGGGGTTGTTCCACAGAGGGCGGGCGCGCACCACGGCGATTTCCGAGCCGGTATAGACAATGATGGTCGCGGCGGAAATCACCAGCGGGATGGCCAGAATACGCATCCAGCGTCTGGAACCCATCCACCATGCCAGGCACAGGCTCAGCGACAGCATGACGAACACCGGCAGAAGAATCGCCCCCATGGACATCCAGGACCACGGTGTCAGGTGTGCGTAGAAGTGCCAGAAGCGGGCAGGCTGGTGCAGGTCGGCCAACAGCGAAACCGGCGCGGTCAGTGCGGTGACAAGCAGCAGCACAATGGCCAGGGGCAGGGCTTTTGCAGCGGGGCTTTCCGGCCTGGACCATATGCCCCAGGCTGCCATGACGGCGGCGCCGGTGGACATACCCACCAGAAAGAAATATTGCACCGCCCAGGGCAGCCAGGCGGAATCATAATGCGGGGTCAGTAATTCGATGATCTGCATGATCAGCTCCTTCAGAGATCAGCAACCAGACGCACGCTGGCCTGACCATCCACCTCTTCGACGAACTCATCGGGCAGGCCGATGTAGAACACGCGTGGCGAGGTATTCATGCTCGGTTTGAGCACCTTGATGTCTTCCTTGTGCTCGGCCATCCGACGGTTGATTTCACTGTTTTCGTCCAGCAGGTCGCCAATGACGCGGGCGCCGCCTACGCAGCTTTCCACACAGGCGGGCAGCAGCCCGGCTTCCAGCCGGTGTTCGCAGAAGGTGCACTTGTCGGCCGTCTGCGTTTCCTGGTTGATGAAACGCGCGTCGTAAGGACAAGCCTGGACGCAATAACCACAGGCCACGCAGCGCTCGTTATCGACCAGCACAATGCCGTCTTCGCGCTGGAAGGTGGCCTGCACCGGACACACGGGCACACAGGGCGGGTTATCGCAGTGATTGCACAGGCGCGGCAGGCTGACCATGGCGGGTGCGCTGCCGTCGTCCTTGTCGATTTCGTATTGCAGAACGGTGGTGCGGAACTGGCCGATGGGCGGCTGGTTTTCAACCGAGCAGCTCACCGTACACGCCTGGCAGCCAATGCATTTGCGCAGATCGACCAGCATGCCGTAGCGTTTGCCGGAAATGCCGGGGCGTCGCGGCGGCTGGTCGCCCATGGCGGCCTGGACGGGCACGATGGGGATCACGGTTGCTGCGGCACCAACGCCCAGCAGCTC
>JAAZDZ010000041.1 GCA_012512545.1 Alcaligenaceae bacterium
GATGATGCCTGTGTTGATAGTGCGTAGCGGCCGGGTGCCGGATTCGATTTCGGTGACCCGTACGCCATGGTGGTAATCGGTTGCCATGGTCTACCTCTGCAAAGTTTGTGTGGGTGAGGCGCCAGAGGCGCCGTGCATATTCAATGTTGCAGCCGATATGGTCGCGCGACGACCCGGTGAGAATCACCGGGGTCGGGTTCGGTAAACGGGGTTGCTATCTCAGAAGGCCCTGCGCCTGATCGTCTGCTCTGCCAGATAGGCGTTTTCGCAGTGGTTCTCTTCGCCGCGTAGCTTCAGGAAAACCAGATCGATGACGGCGCCCATTGCACGGTAATGGGCCTGGTCACGACGACGCCAGCACCGCGAGGAAAAGGTTTCGTCCTCGTGGCCACCGGCGGCGACATTGCCCAGTTGGTCGTAGCTGACTGCCACCTTCCAGGCCCGGGTACCGGATCCGAAGGCGGCGTAGATGGGCAAGCCGATCAGTGTCCACAAGGCTACCAGCAGGCAAAGCAGCCACACAAGCCCCCAGGTCAGCGCCCTCATGGCTATGCCTCCGCCTGTACCGCAGCGAAACGCTCTGCGACGTGTGGCACCTGTAGCACCTCTTCGTGCGTCTGTGCTGCCTCGAGCTCTTGCTCAACCCACTGTCGTGCGCCCAAAATCTGACCGGATGCGATCTTGTAAAGCATCGACTTTTCCAGAACCTTGAGGGCCAATATTTCAATTTCGATGCCGCGATACTCGGCCAGTGCAGCAAGCAGCGGCGTAACAGCGGCGGGATCGGCCTGCAGCGCCTCGGCCTCCGACAACTGCTGATCCCAGGTATAGACTTCGCGCTCGGGATACGCCTCGTCCAGCTTGGACAGAAGCTGATCGGCATCAGCATTTGCCTGATTGAGCCGCTCAACACGAGCCGATTCAGCCATGGCCGAATCATCTGCAGGAAGCTCAAGGGTCGCAAGGAACGCGGCAGCGCCGGCCTCGCACGCGGGCAGGCTTTGAACTCCGCCAATAGGCTGAACGTCCACGAAGTAGCCGGATGCCGAATAATCGGTTGGCACGGCCCATACCCGCACAATGGCATCTTTCGCCAGCTTGGGCAGTTCCTGAACCTGCTCGCCGTTGGCAAGCAGGACGTGATTGTTGATGGTGATAGCGGTCATAGCGCATTGCTCCGGGTGAGGGTAAAGTCAGAAAGAACGCCGGCAACCGTATCGGCGGCCTGGCAGTGTTTTGCGTAAGCCAAGAAGCTGGCTACGCGAGGCTGGATATAGTCGAGGCCGACGATGCCGGCGCGGTATTGCTTCGCGAGCTTGCGGAACGCAATGCGCGCCTTCTTGATGTTTCTCTTGCGCGGCAATATGTGCGTGGCCCAGGTGCGGTAGCCGGCGAAATCGACGCCGCGCGACGCTGGGAAATAGCGCGTCTTTGGGTTCAGACGAAGATTGAGCGCCTCGACTTCATCGGCCACAAATATCAGGATCATTTCTGCGGCCCGCTTGTTGGGCGCTACGATGATGAAATCGTCCATGTAGCGCACGTACATACCGATACCGGCGTGATCCGTCACGGTATGGTCGAGTTGGTCAAGCATGATGTTGGCCGAGAGCTGGCTTGTGAGCGCGCCAACGGGCAGGCCTACGCCGTCATCGTGGCCGTACGCCGCCGTGATCGTCCGCCACAAATTCAGCGTGTCTCGGCATGAGATAACTTTCTCGATGGCGCGGAACAGGATTGCATGGTCAATGCTGGCGAAATACTTGCTTATGTCCGCCTTGATGACATACGGATGCTCGTACCGGCGCTGGGCCTCGCGCAGCATCTTTTGCAAGGCAAATACGGCGCGCTGTGCGCCCTTGTCGTGGCGGCAGGCATAGCTATGGTTGATGAACCGCTTTTCGAATAGCGGCTCCACCACACTGAACAGCGCATGATGAACAATCCGATCCTTGAACGGCGGGGCCTGGATGTTCCGCTGCTTCGGCTCCATGACGCGAAACTCGCGCGCGATGCCGGGCTGCCATGACTTCCAGATCAGGTGGTTATGGATATTGATCAACCGCTCTTCAAGGTTTGCGCTGAACTGCGAAACCTCACGGTGATACCGCTTGCCCTTGCGGGCAGATAAATATGCTCTCCAAAGATTATCGAAATCAATCACACTGCTGTACAGATTGTTGTACGTCTTTGCCACTGGTGAACCTTGGTGATACTTGTGTTGCATAGGTGCCACCAGCCACGTTCCCGCTGGTATCCCGGTACTTGCCGCTGGTGACTTTTTATCTTCGTCGCGCCGATGGCGGCGCGTCTGGACAACCGCTCCGAAGGATAGGTACTGGAATGCGGCCCGTGAGCCACAAACTTCTGACCGTGAAAATCGTTCGCGAGGCGAGCGCCGATGTTCGTGTTCGAGTTGGACGCGGGGTTGTTGAGGTTCAAACACCACAGCCCCGCATTGGAAGCGTTGTTCCAATTCCCGCCCACAATCGAGAAAAACTCGCACTATCAAGCGATTGCCCATACTGCTATCCCGCCGATCTAAGCCAGCCGCCAACCATGCGGCCAACCTCATTGACGTGATTCATCCACGTTGCATATTTGTGCGCGTTGATGTATTCCAGGCGCAGGCTTTTGGTAAGCCATTTGCGCAGGATTTCCACCTCTACGTCCAAATCCTGCAGCGTGGTTTTCTTGTGATACCGCTTCCAGCCCACAATCGTCAGTCGTTGAATAATGTTCATCGACGTTTGAATCTGCGAACACAGCAAATGCCGCTCTATCCGTGGATATTGCTGCAATGCCTTGTGCGTGTATGCCTCCAATTCCTCAAGCTTTGCCAACAACGCTTCATGCGGCGTTGGCTGCTTGGGGCTTTTGGTTTGGAGCGGGCTTTCGCCCGCCCCGTCATGATTCACGGAGCCAGACACATCACACCTTCGCGAGGCGAGCGCCGAGGTTCGTGTACGAGTGGGACGCGGGGGTGCTGAGGTTCAAACACCACAGCCCCGCATTGGAAGCGTTGTTCCACTGCCCGCCCACAAGCGAGAAAAACTCGCCGGCGTTGTTGAAGTATTGGTGGTCCGGTGCCGTGGCGTCGGTGTTGGTGGTGGGGCCTGTCTTGGCGATGAACACATCATCCAAGTCGAACCCTTCGCCCGAGGCGTCCATGAACGTAGTCGGGTAGGTTGCGCCCGTCATGTTCGGTGGATTCTGTCCGGTGGGAATCCATGAGCGGTTGCCGTCGCGATCCCACAGGTGAACCACGCCGTTTACCAGCTTCAAGCCATCCATCCAGCCCCACACGTTGCCCCACAGGCCGGTAATGCCCCGGTAGGTCGCCTGCATTACGTCAGTGGCATCCACGTTGGCTGCGCTGCTGGTATTGACGCGGCCCTGCCCGGTCTTGGTCTGGCTGTCCATCGTGGCGTTCTCGACCACGTACAGCCACTGGATGGCGCTCCACATGTAGACGTTCCACAGGCCAAAGCCAGAGACGCCCGCCACGTTGCGCGCTTGCGCATCGGCCTGGAACTGGGTCAATGTACGGCTGACGGTGGGCAACACGCCGGGCTTGGAGTCCAGCTTGCTGCCTGTCATGCTGGCCTGATATTTGCCAACATAGAACTGGTCAATATCAGTGCCGTAGTGGCGGAATGCCGGATGCAGCGTGTAGCCTTCCAGGGCCTGATCGGAGATCCACCAAGCCGTTTTGCCGTTGTTCGCGCCGCCAGAAATTACAGCCTTGCGGATATAGAACTTCGGCACCTTCATCATCGTCTGACCGTCGATCAGAACTTCTTGGATGCCGCCCCAAATCGGGTGGGAGTTGAAGAAAGATGCGCCAGGCGCGGCAACGGTATTGCCGTCTTCATCAACGTAGCCCCATGAGCCGCCGTTGCCGCCCGTTGTCAGAAGCACCACGCCGGATACGTTCGCGAATGCGGCCTTGGTGGTGATCTTCACTTCGGCGGAGTATTCCGACCAGCCGCGTGCCGTGCCTTTGTGGCGGGCGCGAATGAAGTACACCGTAC
>JAAZDZ010000446.1 GCA_012512545.1 Alcaligenaceae bacterium
ATGGTTTCCGCTCATCGCCGCAATCCAGCAAGGCAAGCATGCTGGCCCAGGCCGTTCAGGAGGCAGGCCACGCCAACGACTGGCACTGCCCGCAACTGCCGCCCAGCCCGCGCCTGGCCCTGGAACTCTGCACGGGTCTGATCAGGCAGCGCATTGCTCAAGGCATGGACCCAAAAAATGAACTCGTCATCCTGGGCTCGTCGCTGGGCGGCTATTACGCAACCTGCCTGGCCGAAGTCTGGCAGTGCCGGGCTCTGCTTTTCAATCCCGTAGTGCATGCGGCGCGCGACCTGGCTACCCAGGTAGGCGAACACACCATGTGGAATTCTGACGACAGCTTCCATTTCCTGCCGGCCTATGTGGACGAGCTCGCCGACATGGCGGTGGCACGCCCCGCACAGCCCGACCGCTATTACCTCCTGGCTGCCAAGGGCGACGAAGTCCTGGACTGGCGCGAAATGGTGGATTTCTACCAGGGTTGCGAACTGCGCCTGCTGGAAGGCAGCGATCATGGAATCTCCGATTTCGCGCAGTGGCTGCCGGAAGTTCTTCAACGCGTCCTGCGAACCCAATAGACAAACCCGCCGCCCGAAGCGGCAACAGACAAAGACATCATGCACGTCCTTTACGAAGAAAGCGGCACATTCAAAGCCGCGCGGATATTCTCCCGCAGCGACTCCACCATGCAGGTGGAGTCCGAATCGGGCAAGCGCAGCAAAATCAAGAATGCCATCGTCCTGTTTGAGTTCGACGCGCCCGAACCTGCGCAGCTGCTGAACCAGGCTCAGGCCGAAGCCGAAAAAATAGAGATCGACTTTCTTTGGGAATGCGCCCCCCAGGAAGAATTCGAGGCCACTGTCTTTGCCGAAGACTACTACGGGCATGTGCCCAGCGCTGTGGAAAAAGCCGCAGTCATCTTTGCCTTGAACAGCGCCCCCGCCTACTTCCACCGGCGCGGCAAAGGCCGCTACCGCCCGGCGCCACCCGACATTCTGGCCGCTGCGCTGGCCGCCATCGAAAAGAAACGGCTGCAGGCGGAACAGCAGCAGCGCTGGACAGACCAGTTGCTGGCTGGCGAATTGCCAGAAGAAATCGCACAGGTGGCGACATCCCTGCTGATCAAGCCCGATAAGAACTCAAATGAATGGAAAGCCTTTGCCGCGGCGGTTGAGCAACAGCGCACCACGCCCGAACAATTGCTGCTGTCTGTGGGGGCCTGGTCCCACCCACTGGCTCTGCACCAGACCCGCTTCATGGCCACCCATTTCCCCAAGGGCAGCACCTTTCCCGCCCTGTCGTCCGCCTTGCCGACCCAGTTCAACGACCTCCCGATCGCCGACGTCACGGCGTACTCCATGGATGACAGCTTCACCACCGAAGTCGATGACGCGCTGTCGGTAACCCTGCTTGGCGACGACGTCATGCGTCTGGGAATCCATATCGCAGCGCCCGGCCTGGCGATTGAGCGGGATAGCGACATTGACCGCCTGGCGCGCTCCAGAATGTCTACAGTGTATACACCTGGCTATAAAATCCCGATGCTGCCCGACTCGCTCATCTCGGCTTTTTCCCTTGATGCGGGCGAACTGCGTCCAGCCGTATCCCTGTATGTAGATGCCAATCTGGCCACCGGAGAAATGCTGGGCAGCGAAACCCGCCTGGAACGCATACGCGTTGCGGAAAACCTGCGCCACAACATACTGGACGACGCAATCACCGCGGAAGCCCTGGCCGACCCTTCCGTCAATATTCCCTACGGAGAATGGCTGCGGCCGCTGTGGCGCTACGCCCTGCACCTGAGCGCACAACGCGAGGCCGTGCGCGGCAAGCCTGAAAACAACAGCCGGGTCGAATACAGCTTTGTACTGGAAGGCCCCCACGACGACCCCGACACCACGGTGAAACTGGTTCCGCGCCGCCGCGACGCGCCGCTGGATCGCATCATCGCTGAATACATGATTCTCGCCAACAATCTGTGGGGCGGGCTGCTGGCGCAACACGATGTCCCCGGCATCTACCGCTCGCAACAGGCAGGCCGGGTGCGCATGTCTACCCATGCCCTGCCGCATGAGGCGATAGGCGTGCCGTATTACGCCTGGTCCACATCGCCCCTGCGCCGCTATGTGGATCTGGTCAATCAGCTGCAGGTCATCGCAACCGCCCGCCATGGCGTATCCGCGCGGCTGGCTGCGCCCTTCAAGCCGAAGGACGCCGATCTCTTTGCCATCATCGGCGCTTTCGATGCCCAGTATTCAGCCTGGGGCGACTACCAGAGCGCTATGGAACGCTATTGGTGTCTGCGCTGGCTGCAGCAGCAGGATATCCGCGTCATCAATGCCACCGTGCTGCGCGATGACCTTGTCCGGCTGGATGGCGCGCCGCTGGTGACCCGGGTCGCGGGCCTGCCCGCCCTGGAACGCGGCCACCAGGTATCCATTGAAATACTTGGCTACAACGAGCTCGCCCTTGAACTGGAGTGCAGGCTGCGCGACACTGCCCCTGTCTGATTTTTCTAGCCGCCTGTTGCCATGTCCGTGCTTGCCGCCCGACTTCTGCAGATACGTGGACGCCGCGACGATTATCTCGGCCTTGCCCTGCTGATCTCCATCGCGGTTCACGGCGGCCTGCTGGCCGTGCGCTTTGCCGCTCCTTCCGCGCCACCGCCGCCCGACACCACCCTGGAAGTCGTCTTGCTGAACGTCCAGGGCGACATGCCAGCCCTGCAACCGCAGGTATTGGCGCAATATGACTTCGATGGCGGGGGCCGCGACGACGCAGGAGTCGCCTCCACCCCTCTGCCGCTTACTGCGACCGATACCCCGCATGAAGTCGTGCTTGCCGCCATGCTGCAGCGCCAGAAAGAGCTGGAAGCGGAACAGGAACGCCTGTTTGCCCTGCTGCAGGCCCGCGCCGACGCGCCTGCCACACCGGACAGCCCGCAACCGGACAACCCACCCGGCGACCCTGGCGAAGATGAACTCCGCCAGGAAAGCCTGGTCATCAATGCCCGGATTGCGGCGCTCAAGGAAAAAATCGAACACTACAACGCCCGGCCACGCCACCACTTCATCGGGCCATCCGCCGCATCGGCGCCCGAGGCGCGCTATGTAGAAGCCTGGCGCCAGAAAATCGAGCTGCTGGGCACCGAACACTACCCTCTGGAAGCCCGCGGGAAGATCTACGGCAGCCTGCAACTGACGGTCTATATCCGGCGTGATGGTTCGCTTGAGCGGGTGGAAATCGACCAGCCTGCCGCCCATGCGGTACTGAATCAGGCGGCCCTGCGCATTGTGCAGCTGGCCGCGCCATTTCCGCCCCTGCCGCCCGAGCTTGCGCGCGACACTGATATCCTGGCCATTACCCGGACCTGGAACTTCACACACGAACAACTGGAAACGCGGCTACCCTGAATACAAGACCACATTGAATACTGAATACCGCCGCCTCAATCATCTGCTGGAATCTCATATCCACCCATGACCGGAACCCACTTTTCACGCTACGCCGTTATCGGCAACCCTATCGAACACAGCCGTTCGCCCGCCATCCACCAGGCTTTCGCCCGGCAATGCGGCATTGAGCTGGAATACAACAAGCTGCTTGCTCCCCCAGACGGTTTTGCCGCAGTAGTTGACGATTTTTTCTCGCAGAGCGGGCGTGGGCTGAACGTGACTGTGCCGTTCAAGGAAGAAGCTTTCCAGCTGGCGCGCGAAGCCTTGAGCCGCCGCGCGGAGCTGGCTGGCGCCGTCAACACCTTATGGATGGATCAGGGCCGTCTGCATGGCTGCAATACAGATGGCGTGGGCCTGCTGTCCGATCTGCGCCGCCTGGGTCACGACCCGGCCGACCAGCGGATACTACTGGTCGGCGCAGGCGGCGCTGCGCGCGGCGTGCTGCTGCCTTTGCTGGAAGCCGGCTGCAGCCACTTGCGCATCATCAACCGCAGCGTCGAACGCGCCACCGGCCTGCATGCCGAAACCGCGGCCAGCCTGCCGCAGTTTTCCGGGCTTCTGTCTTCAGGTGCACTGGCTGACGCAGGCACCGGATGGGACATCGTCATCAATGCCACATCGGGCGGGCTGTCCGGCCAGGCCCCGGCCCTGCCTGACGACCTGTACGCAGACGGGGCGCTGGCCTATGACATGGTCTATGCCAGCCAGCCCACCCCCTTTATGAAGCAGGCGCGCGCGGCAGGCGCCCACCAATGCGCCGACGGGCTGGGGATGCTGGTCGGCCAGGCAGCGGCCAGTTTTGAAATCTGGCATGGGGTGTTCCCTGAAACAGAAGCTGTGCTCGCCGCGCTGCGCGACGAACTGAACGCTTCCTGACGGCTGCGCCATGTGGGTTCTTCGTCTGCTCAAAATCGTGGTTCTGGCTGGCGCCGCCCTGTTTGCGCTTTATCAGGTCGGCCTGTTCATCCTGGTGCTGTGGTACGGTTTTTACAACCCTTCCAGCACAGCCGTGATGCAACAGACCCTGCGCGAACTGCGGCGCGACAACCCCGAAGCGCAGTTGCGGCACCAATGGGTGGCTTACGACCAGATCAGCACCCACCTGAAACGCGCCGTTGTAGCGTCAGAAGACTCAAACTTCATCAATCATTCGGGCGTCGAATGGCAGGACATCAGACG
>JAAZDZ010000447.1 GCA_012512545.1 Alcaligenaceae bacterium
CATCCGCGCGCGCCACCAGTTGTTCCAGAGAGCCGTATTCATTCAGCCATTTGGCTGCCGTTTTGGGCCCTACCTTGGGTACACCGGGCACGTTATCGACGGTGTCGCCCACCAGCATGAGATAATCAACGATCTGGGAAGGGGCGACGCCGAATTTTTTCTGCACCCCTTCAATATCCAGGCGTTCGCCATTCATGGTGTTCACCAGTTCCACATGCTCGTTCACAAGCTGAGCGATATCCTTATCGCTGGTGGAAATAATTGTGTGCACACCCTGTTCCGCTGCCTGGCAAGCCAGGGTGCCGATAATGTCGTCAGCTTCCACACCAGGAACCGCTATGACTTTCCACCCCATGGCCGCCACCGCCTGATGGATGGGCTCGATTTGTGCTGCAAGTTCTTCCGGCATGGAAGGCCGGTGGCCTTTGTAATCAGGGTACAGTTCTTCACGGAAGGTTTTGCCCCTGGCGTCAAAGACGCAGGCTGCAAAATCCGCCTTGTAGTCAGAAATCACTCTCCTTAACATGGAGATGACCCCGTACAAAGCGCCGGTAGGCTCGCCTTTTGCATTACGCAGATCCGGCATGGCGTGATACGCCCTGTACAGGTAGCTGGACCCATCAACAAGTAACAAGGTTTTTTTCATGTCCAATAGAATTGTCCGATTACCGGCCACACAGCAGATCCCCCGGATTATGTCAGAGATGGAGGCTGCTGCGGAGACGCTTCAAGAAATGGGTTGGGGCGTAAGCGTATTCGGAAGCGCGCGTCTGCGCCCTGATTCGCCCTATTATCAACTGGCCGAACAACTTGGCGCCCGGCTTGCCAAAGCGGGCCTGGCCGTCATCGCTGGCGGCGGGCCTGGCATCATGGAAGCCTCCAACAAGGGCGCCTACGAAGCGGGTGGGCACAGCGTGGGGCTGAACATCACCCTGCCGCGCGAACCCCATAATAACCATTACCAGACACACAGCCTGCAGTTTGATTATTTTTATTCACGCAAGGCGACCTTTGTGATGCACAGCGCGGCTTACATTGCCCTGCCCGGCGGCTTCGGCACGCTGGATGAGCTTTTTGAAGTCACGACTCTGGTGCAGACAGGCAAGATACCATACGCGCCCATTGTGCTGATCGGCACCCGGTTCTGGGCCGGCCTGCTCGATTGGGTACGCGATCAGCTTTTAAGCCATGGGCTGATCAGCCCCAACGATGTTGATCTGTTCTTCGTGACCGACGATATCGACGCCGTCATGGAACACATCCACCACCATTGCACCGATTGCTTCACCCGCCACGAAGAACCTTCACTGCCCATCGAACGGGAAAGCAACCCCGCTTGACCGGCGAGCAGAGTGCCTTCCCAAAAAATGGGGTCAGACCCCTGAAAAAGGAGTCTGACCCCATTTTGAGGGGGGCTTGATCAGGCGGCTGAGCTGCCTTCGCGGGCCATGCGACGGCGCTCGTGCTCCTGCAGATAACGCTTACGCAGGCGGATGGATTTGGGGGTGACTTCCACCAGTTCATCATCGTCGATGAACTGAACAGCGTATTCCAGCGTCAGCTCAATGGGCGGCACGAGGTCGATGTGTTCGTCCTTACCTGAAGCGCGAACGTTGGTGAGCTTCTTTTCCCTGATGGGGTTGACCACCAGATCGTTGTCGCGGCTATGGATGCCGATGATCATGCCTTCGTACAGGGGCTCCTGAGGCGACACGAACATGCGGCCACGTTCCTGCAGCTTCCACAGCGCGTAAGCCACGGCTTCGCCGTCGTCCTGGCTGATCAGCACGCCATTGCGGCGCTCGCCCAGCGTGCCTTCCTTGATGGAGCCGTAATCGTCGAAGATATGGCTCATCAGGCCGGTGCCGCGGGTCAGGTTGAGGAAGTCCGCCTGGAAGCCAATAAGGCCACGCGCCGGAATGCGATATTCAAGGCGGGTGCGGCCACGGCCATCCGCCACCATGTCGAGCAGTTCGCCCTTGCGGCGGCCCAGCTCTTCCATCACCCCGCCCTGGTGGCCGTCCTCAACGTCCACTGTCAGCAACTCATAGGGTTCCATGCGTTCGCCATCCACTTCCTTGAACATCACGCGCGGGCGCGATACGGCCAGCTCATAGCCTTCGCGGCGCATGTTTTCAATCAGAATGGTCAGGTGCAGTTCGCCCCGCCCGCACACTTCAAATACGGTTTCGTCCGGCGTATCGTTGACGCGCAGGGCGACGTTCGATTTGAGTTCAAGATCAAGGCGTTCGCGGATCTGGCGGCTGGTCACGAACTTGCCTTCACGGCCGGCCAGTGGCGATGTATTCACCATGAAGTTCATGGTCAGCGTGGGCTCGTCGATGCGCAGCATGGGCAGAGGTTCAGGTTTGGCCGGGTCCATCACGGTGCAGCCAATGCCGATCTCTTCAATGCCATTGATCAGCACAATGTCGCCCGCTTCGGCTTCCTGCACCTGTTCGCGCTCCAGCCCCTTGAACTTCATCACCTGGTTGACGCGGCCCTTGATGGGCTTGCCTTCGGGGCCAAATTGAACAATGACGTCCTGGGCCGCATGCAGGCGGCCACGATTGATGCGGCCCACGCCGATCTTGCCGACATAGCTGCTGTAGTCCAGGGAAATGATCTGCATCTGCAGCGGGCCATCGGCGTCATCGTCGCGCTGCGGCACGTGCTGCAAGACGGTGTCGAACAGAGGCCGCATGTCGCCATCGCGCACATCTTCGGTCAGCCCGGCATAGCCTGACAGGCCAGAAGCATAGATGATGGGGAAATCCAGCTGTTCATCGGTGGCGCCCAGTTTGTCGAACAGATCGAACGTGGCGTTGATGGCGTGATCGGGCCGTGCGCCGGGGCGGTCGATCTTGTTCACCACCACAATGGGCTTGAGCCCCAGAGCCAGCGCCTTGCGGGTCACGAAGCGGGTCTGCGGCATGGGGCCCTCAACGGCATCCACCAGCAGCAGCACGCCATCTACCATGGACAGTACGCGTTCGACTTCGCCTCCGAAATCGGCGTGCCCGGGCGTATCAATGATATTGATATGGACGCCTTCATACTCGACCGCGCAGTTCTTGGCGAGAATCGTAATGCCGCGTTCTTTTTCAATATCGCCGGAATCCATGACCCGCGATTCGACCTGCTGATTGTCGCGAAAGGTGCCGGCCTGGCGAAGCAGCTGGTCTACCAGCGTTGTCTTGCCGTGGTCAACGTGGGCGATGATCGCCACATTACGCAATGCGCGTTTCATAATTCATCCTTCTGTTGGAGGGTTGCAGGCACCAGACCTGCTGGTAATGCGTTCAAGGAAAGAAGCGCCTGCTGGGGCGCTTCCATGGTCTGGAGCGTTTCCAGAC
>JAAZDZ010000448.1 GCA_012512545.1 Alcaligenaceae bacterium
CCTGTGTGCCGGGCCTGTTCCACCTCTTGCAGCCAGTCGGAAAAACTCAGGGGCGATTGCCAGCGCACGGTGTCGAATTTGGCCTTCAGGGCAGACTCTGAATATCCGCCGAATGCGCCCACCAGACGGCCGCTGGCACTGACAAGAGCCGGAAAACGGCTGCCGATATCCACATGCAGGCGGAACGGAAGCTGCGAGTCTGCCAGCGCGGTGACGATGATGTGATGAATGTCGATGACCTCTACCCCGATGGCGGTGACCTTCCACTTACCTGCAATTTCATTCAGTATGGGTTGGGCTGCCTGAGCGAAAGGGTCGGTTTCCATCACGCCGCGCGCCAGGGCCAGAATGCCCGCGCCCAACTTGTAGCGTTTGGAAGCCGGATCGAAGTTCACCAGTCGTTCCGCCGCCAGTGCCCGCAGAATATGCAGGCAGGTGCTGGGCACGAGTTCCAGTTCATCAGAAATGGATTTCACGTTCATGGGATGCCGGGTTCTGCCCAGCAGGCGCAGGATGGCGATGGCGCGAGCGACTGCGGGTACAGGACGGATACGCGGCTCTGCCCGGGGCGTGGGCGGAATTGGAGGTGTGTTCGTCATGGTTCTCGCGCTGACGGGGCGGGCACCACGGGGCAGCCCCATGATGGGCTCACCCAGTAGTGTCGCAAGGTTGGGCCATGGCATGGCTGACTCCTCCAATTCTATCAACGTGTTCATCTGATTCCGATTCGCGGGCACCGCGTTTCCCGGAATCAGGGCTTTCTTAATTGACTTTCAGCCCGGCGCTTTCAATGATGGGGCGCCACTTGTCGCGTTCGGCCTGTGCAAAGGCCGCCAGGTCGCCCGGTGTGCCGCCGCCGGGTTCATAACCCATGGAGTGCAGCTTGGCCTGCGTTTCCGGCAGAGCCAGGAATGCCTGCAGTTCCAGATTGAGCTTGGCAATGATGTCGTGCGGAGTGCCCTTGGGAGCGTAGAGGGCATTCCAGGCGACGACCTCGAATCCTGACAGGCCCTGCTGCGATACAGGCGCTACGCCGGGCAACAGGTCGGTCGGGTTTGCGCTGGTGACGGCAATGGCCCGCAGATTGCCGCCTTCCACTTGAGGGCGGGATGCGGTGATGGTGTCGATGGACAAGGGAACCTGGCCGCCGATGACGTTGCTCATGGACGTGGATGAGCCTTTGTATGGAATCATGAACAAGGGCGCGCCGCTTTGCTGCTTGAGCAGTTCAAATACCAGCCGGGCGCTGGTGCTGGGGGTGGCGATGTCGGCGGAATGGTCCGATTTATTCGCGGAGTCAATGATGTCCTGCACCGACTTGAACTGCGAATCGGGCCGGGTGACGATGGCCATGGGCAGCGTGCCTGTCAGCACGACTGGCTCGAAATCATTGACCGGGCTGAAGCCCATGGACGAATACATGTATTCGTTCAGTACATGTGTGGCGTTGGTGCCCATGGTCAGGGTGTAGCCATCTCCTTCAGCGCGGGCTGCGACTTGTGTGCCGATGACGCCGCCTGCGCCACCGACGTTTTCCACGATGAAGCTTTGCCCGAACACTTTGGACAGATGATCGGCAAAATAGCGGGTGGCGATGTCCGTGCCCTGGCCTGCCTGATAAGGCACGATGATGCGCACGGGTTTGCTGGGATAGCTGCTCGCGGCAATGGCGCTGCCGGCAAAGAGCAGGGTGGCTGTTGCAAGGGTGATTTTCTTCAAGCTACTACGCATCGTTTGTCTCCTTTGGTGTATGTATATGCGATGCTGCAAAGCAGAGGTCAATCTTTTCTGATGGTTGCTTCGGGGGACGGCAGGTGTTCCTTCAAGTAAGCGTGTTGGTCAAAGCCAGGCGGGTTGCTGCCCGGTTTTCCGGGGCTGGCGCGCAGCCTGATCGGCAAGCCCAGGCCCTGGTAGCCGGGGCGCTGCACCCACATGTTGCGATGCCGGGTGTGGGCGTGCTCAAGCGCTTCCGGCACAGTATTGATTGGCCCGGCAGGAATGCCTTCGTTCATCAATTGCTGGCAGAGTTCGATTTTCTCGCGGCGGGCAAACAGGGCTTCAATTTCGGTACGTAGCGCGTCACGGTGTTCCAGCCGCTTTGCGTTGGATGCAACGCGCGGGTCGTCGGCCAGTTCGGGGTGACCCATGCTGCGGCTGAACCTGGCGAATTGCGCATCGTTCAGGATACCCAGGAATACCGCGCCATCGCTGGCCTGAAAACTGTCGTAAGGCGCAATGTTGGGGTGGGCGCTGCCCAGCAGTTGTGGTGTTTTGCCCGATAGCATCCAGTTGGAGGCGTGCGGCACCAGCAGGCTGAGGGCGGTGTCGTACAAAGTGGCCTCAATGTACTGGCCCTGGCCGCTGCGTTGCCGGTGCAGCAGGGCCATGATGATGCCGTTCATGGCGGTGTAGGCCGTAAGGTGATCGACAATGGGAATGCCGATGCGCGTGGGGCCTGTGTGTGGCGAACCGTTGATGCTCATCAGCCCGCACATGGCCTGCAGCACGGCATCATAGCCGGGCTGACCGCCGCAGGGCCCATCATCGCCAAAGCCGGTAATGCTGCAATAGACCAGGCGGGGGAAGTGTCTGGCGAGAGTCTGCTCATAGCCCAGGCCCCATTTCTCCATGGTGCCGGGCAGGAAATTCTCGACAAGAACGTCGGCCTCTTCAAGCAACTGCAAAACGACTTGCTGATCCTCAGGCGTGTTCAGGTTCAGGGCCAGGGTCCGCTTGCCACGGTTGATGGCATTGAAATAGGCCGATTTCCCCTGAGCATCGAAGGGCGGACCCAGCGGCCGGGTTTCATCGCCGAAGGGGGGCTCGATCTTGATGACGTCGGCGCCGTGGTCGGCCAGCATCTGAGTGCACAGAGGGCCTGCCAGCACCCGGCTCAGGTCAACGACACGCATGCCTTGCAGTGCACCTGTGTTGTCCGGCCTGGTTTCCCAGACCGGTTCAGCAGTGTGTTGCGATTCAGACAACATGACTCTCTCCACCGCGTTATGGCCTTGCGCCACACCCTTGCACGGGTGTGGCCCGAGGCGGGGTTCATCAAGATGAGCCGGAAGAATCAGCCGCGAGTCGGCAGTTCCACCACGCCGCTTCCCACAACCGACAGCTCGTCATCCTGGTTGCGGCCTTCCTGCTCAATCTCAACCAGGTGCATGCCATTTTCAACAAACTTGCGCGTGACCTTGCCTTTGATGAACAGCATGTCGCCTTCGGGGTTGTGGCGGCGCACTTTGCAGTGCGCCTTGCGCAGAAAGCCGTCATCGCCCATCCAGTTGGTGAGGTGGTGAGTCAGCCAGGAGGTGCGCTCCGGGCCGTAGTCGTAGGCGCCAGGTGCGCCCACTTCGAGAGCGAACTCTTCTTCCCAGTGCACGCGTTCAGGCACATCTGGAATACCGAAGCGGTTCTTGATGCCCGCGCCGGGGTGAGCGTCAATCAACTGCCAGGCCAGTTTGTTGGCGCGGATATACAGGCCGCCCCAACCCTGGGCGTAGGCAATGAAGCCGGTAACGGTCATCGGGCCTTTGAACATGACAGGCAGTTCCTCGCCTTCCTGCACATCTTCCCAATAGCGTGGCGTGGCGCCGCGGATTTCTTCCTGAGCGTAGAGTTTGTAGGCTTCACGCAGTTCTTCGTCGGTGTAGCGGCGTGGCTCGCGACTGCGGGCTTCAGCGTATTTTGTGCCTTTCTCGCGGGCGTGATCCCGCTCTGTGCGGAAGCACCAGCTGTCGGCTTCTGCGACTTTGTCGCCTTCCTGGTTGAAGAAGTCCACGTGGTAGATCTGCTGGATGGCACGGCCCGCAAAACGGGTTTCGTGGGGAATCAGGTCTTTCAGATAGGCTTCGGTGGAGATTTCATCGTTGCGGCGCACCGGCTTGTGCCACGTCCAGTCGGCGCCGGACCACATGGCATGGACGCCGGGCAGCCCACCGACATAGCCGGAAATAATGCGGCTGGTGGCAAACAGGAAGCTGGGCAGCGCGATGATGCCGCCATATTTTGTGTCAGCCGCGTAGGCGGGATCGCACCAGAGCGGGTTGTCATCGCCGATGCCGTGGGCGTAATGGCGGATGTTGTCGCGCGTGGCTTCATAGCACCAGGGCTCGACGGTGTTTTCGATTTTTACGCCAATGCGGCGGCGCAGGGAATCGAGATCCTTGTCGGTGATTTTTGGGAAAGAACGGGGTTCGGTAAGCATGTTCATGGTGTTGCTCCTCGTGTATTCGTACTTAGTTTGTTGATGTCAGTTGCATGCGCTGCAATTCTTGCTCGCGCAGTTTCTTGCGATGAATCTTTCCCGCCGGGGTCTTGGGCAGTTCGGTGACATATTCAATATGGCGCGGGTATTCGTGCTGACTGAGACGGAATCGCACAGCATCTTGAATTTCCTGGGTCAGTTCGTCGTTGCCGACGCCTTTGGGGACGATGAAGGCTTTGATGACCTGGCCGCGCAAGCTGTCCGGGACGCCGATGGCCGCTGCTTCCAGCACAGACGCATGCTTGAGCATGGCGTCTTCGACTTCCACCGCACTGATGGTCCAGCCGGCCGAAATAATGACGTCGTCGGCGCGGCCGCCGTGATAGAAATAGCCGTCCTCATCGGTGTGACCGAGGTCTTTGGTGGCAATCCATTCGCCACGGCGCTTGACCTTCATCTCGCCTACGACGCCTGGAGGGCAGCGCTGGCCATTGGCATCCTGTACTTCCACCAGACCTCCGGGGATCGGCTTGCCCAGCGAGCCCGGTTTGACCTTGAAGTCTTTCGAGCCCGGGTAGGAAACCAGGATGACGCCGATTTCCGTGGTGCCGTACATGCTGCAGACCGATGCCTGGAACAGATCTTCAATGAATTCTTCTGTCGCGCTGTCGATGGGTTCGCCAGTGAAGGAGAGCTTGTTGATGCTGTAGCGGTACTGGGTGGCTTCCGGCGCGTTGCGAATCATGCGGTAGTGGGTGGCCGCCGCCGACATATTGGTGAAGCCGTGTTCGCTCAGTGCCTGCACCAGGCGGGCCGCGCTGAACTTGCCGGAGAACGCGCCGATTGTCAGACCCAGTGCCAGCGGAGCCAGGGTGCCATGCCACAGACCGTGCCCCCAGGCAGGCGAGGAAGGGCAGAAATAGCGGTCGCCAGGGCGCAGGCCCGTGCCGTACAGGGCCGCGACCATCAACGTGACAAGCGCTTTGTGGCTGTGGCGGATAGCGTCGGGCAGTTCGCGGGTGGTGCCGGAGGTGTACTGGAAGATGGCCAGATCACTGGCGGCCGTGCGTGGCGTGAAATGAGGCTCGTATTCAGACAGCTTTTCCAGGAACGGCGTATCGACCACCTGGGTCTGCAGGCCCGCAATGCCTTGTGTGTGTCCGGCCTTGTCGGCATGGGTCAGGAGAATGCGTGGCGTGCAGTCTTCGACGCGCAGACGAATGCCGTCCGGTCCGAACAGGGTGAACATGGGCACTGCGATAGCGCCCGTCTTGATGATGCCAAACAGCGCTGCGTAAAAGGAGCGCGAAGGTTCCAGCATGACCGCCACACGGTCACCGGGCTGAATGCCTTGTTCCACCAGAAAATTCGCAAAGCGCGAGGATTCCTGAGAGATGTCGTGGTAGGTCAGGATTTCTTCGTGTCCGTCGGCATGAACCACGATGATGGCGACGCGCGTTTTGTCAGTTGCGTGGCGGTCTATGCATTCGTGGGCAATGTTCAGGGCCGTGGGCGTGCCGTCGAACAGATCCCACAATTTATCTGGGTGCCACTGTTCCTGCGCATCGGCGTAGGAGGTGAAGCTGGTGAGTTTCTTCATGATCCCGTTCCTCTCTGATCGTGGTTCTACTGTAGGAG
>JAAZDZ010000449.1 GCA_012512545.1 Alcaligenaceae bacterium
ATGGGCAGCAGGTTCAAGCCGGTGGCGCGGGCGTAGGCCGCGAGATCGAGATTCTGCACCTGCGGGATGTTGCTACCGGTTTGTGGCAGCGCGTCGGGAAGGTGCGAGGATTCGCCGCCCGCCCATTCCCACAGTTCAAAAATACGCGGCACATGGCTGTGGAGTTCGCCGCTGACCCGCATAATGCCGTGTTCTGCAGGAATATCGGGCGCTGCGCCGCCCGCCTGCATGTCGCGCGGCAGCCAGCCGCGCAATACCAGCACGGCGGCCTCGCTGACAGCCGGGCCGCGCCCCAGGAAATCGGGGGCGCCGTCGCCATGGCCGATGGCATCCGGTTCGGCAGAGCCTGCGGAAACCGCATCATGCCGGTTGGCAGGCGGGGCGGGGGGCGTCAGCAGCAGCGGTGTGGCGACCCAGTAACCCGGCTGCCCATGCAGATTGCGGTTCTGCAGCAATACCGTGTGTTCGGGGGACCAGCGCCCTTGGGCGGTGGCGGGGCGCCAGGGCAGGAAATCGGCCGCCGCGCTGAACGCGGATAGTGTCAGCGGAGCTTGCTGGCGGCCATGTTCAATCGCCTGATGCAGGGCGTCGCGCTCGGCGGCCCGTTCCAGCTGCCAGAGCCCCAGCGCAAAACAGCAGCCCGTCGCCATGCTCAACAACACCAGGGCCAGCATGTTGCGCAGTGGCCTGTGGGGGGACGGAAGGGAGTGCGGCTTGCTGGATTCAGACATTGTGAAACTTGAGTTGGAAACCTGGATGGGCCAGAGGATAATCCACATCAAAGAACACGCAGGCCCGGCAGCGCAGCGCCACCCGTTCAGTCCGGGGCGGGGCTGAAACGGGTTTGCGGGAATTTCTGCTCCATCGGAGATTGGCATGCGCATATTGGTTCTGCTCGCATTTCTGGGGATTGTGGCGAGCCTGGTATCGGCAGGCGTTTATCTGATGCAGGATCGCGGCAGGACAAACCGCATGGTGTATGCGCTGACGATCCGTATCGGGCTTTCCATTCTGTTATTCCTCTTCATGTTGTTGGCCTGGCGTCTGGGCTGGATCAACGCGACAGGCATTCCTGTTCCGGTGCATTGAGGGCTCAAGTCCAGTACACATAGAGGTACAGGCCCAGCCACACGACATCAACAAAGTGCCAGTACCATGCCGCGCCTTCGAAGGCGAAGTGGTGATCGGCGGTGAAGTGCCCCCGTATCATCCGCAACAGGATGACAGTAAGAATCGTGGCGCCCACAATGACGTGGAAGCCGTGGAAGCCGGTAAGAATGTAGAACAGCGAACCATAAATGCCGGAATCGAATCTGAGATTCAGGTCGGCATAGGCGTGCATGTATTCATAAGCCTGGCAGGCCACGAAAGTGAAACCCAGGATGACAGTAAGGGCCAGCCAGAAAATGGCGCCGCCGCGCCGATTGGCGCGCAGCGCGTGGTGGGAAATCGTGAGCGTCAGCCCGGAAGTCAGCAGCAGGGCTGTGTTGATGGTGGGCAGCCAGAAAGGCCCCACCGTCTTGAATTCCTCAACCACGCCGCCCGGGCCGAAATTGGGCCATTGCGCCGTAAACCCGGGCCACAGCAGGTGCTGGTGCTCAAGGTTGGCCAGCATGGGGGTGGTGATTTCCCGGGCATACCACAGCGCCCCGAAGAAGGCGCTGAAGAACATGACTTCCGAGAAAATGAACCAGGCCATGCTCCAGCGGTAAGCGTGATCCACGCGCGGGCTGTTCAGCCCGCCTTCCGATTCGCGGATGGCGTCTGCAAACCACAGGAACAGCGACACAAACAGGCTGATCACGCCGACGATGAACATCCAGCGGCCCGGAAACATGCTGTTGACCCAGAGCGCGGCGCCCAGAAACATCAGCAGCAGTGAAAGGCTGGTGCGGATGGGGTGAGGCGAATTGGAAGGCACATAGTAGTAAGGTGCCTTGCCGCCCTTTGCCACATGAGTTGCGTTCATGGAGTGTCTCCTGTCGATGTTCTTCTGATTCGGATATCAAGGGGTGAAATAGCCGATGAACCAGCGGGCTGCGGCAATCAGAACCAGCACAAAAACCAGAGTGGCCAGCAGACCCGCGAGAATCAGGTGCAGCGGGTTGAGGCGGCTGAAGTCTTCGCTATGGCCTTTGCCTTTGCGCACTCCCAACATGCCCCAGGCGACGGCCCTGATGGTTTGCAGGAAGGAATAATTGCGCGGTTCGTCCTGTTGTGGCTGTTCGGTTTCCTTGCGGTTTTCTGTCATGCGGTTCAACTTCCCGACATCAGGCTCCAGATCGTCCAGGCCATGACGCCCAGGGCGAAGGCCAGCAGACACAGGGCGGTGTGGCGGTTTTTGCGGCGTTGTTCAGGTGTCAGGGTCATGGCTATTTCACTACCGGAGGTGTTTCAAAAGTGTGGAAGGGTGCAGGCGACGGCACCGACCATTCCAGGCCGGTGGCGCCTTCCCATGGCTGGGCCGGTGCAGGCTCGCCGATCTTGCGCGCAGACTTGATCACCAGCCACAGGAAAATCAGTTGGGAGAGCCCGAACCAGAAGGCGCCGATGGTGGCGATCATGTTGAAATCGGTGAACTGCGCAGCGTAATCGGCATAGCGTCGCGGCATGCCCGCCAGCCCCAGAAAATGCATGGGGAAGAAGGTGAGGTTGAAGGAGATCATGCTGGACCAGAAGTGCCACTTGCCCAGTTTTTCGTCATACATCACGCCTGTCCATTTGGGCAGCCAGTAATAGGCGCCGGAATACATGCCGAACAGCGAGCCCGCCACCATTACGTAATGGAAGTGGGCGATCACGTAATAGGTGTCGTGTACCTGAATATCAATGGGCGCCACGGCAAGAATCAGGCCCGTGAAACCGCCTATCGTGAACACGAAGATGAAGCCGATGGCAAACAGCATGGGGGTTTCAAAGCTGAGCGAACCCCGCCACATGGTGGCCACCCAGTTGAAGACCTTCACCCCGGTGGGAATGGAAATCAGCATGGTGGCGTACATGAAATACAGCTGGCTGGTGGTGCCCATGCCGGTAGCGAACATGTGGTGAGCCCACACCAGAAACGAAAGAATGGCGATGGCGGCTGTGGCATACACCATGGATGCGTAACCGAACAGCGGCTTGCGGGCGAAGGCGGGCACCACGGACGAAATGATGCCGAAGGCCGGCAGAATCATGACATAGACTTCGGGGTGGCCGAAGAACCAGAAGATATGCTGGTACAGGACAGGGTCGCCGCCTGCCGCCGCATTGAAGAAGGACGTGCCGAAGTGCCGGTCGGTCAGCAGCATAGTGACTGCGGCGGCCAGTACCGGCATGATGGCCAGCAGCAGATAGGCGGTGATCAGCCATGTCCAGCAGAACAACGGCATCTTGAAGAGCGTCATGCCCGGCGCCCGCATATTCAGCACCGTGACAATGATGTTGATGGCCCCCATGATGGAGGACGCCCCCAGTATATGCACCGCGAAGATGGTGAAGTCCATGCCCGGGCCCATCTGCAGCGACAGCGGCGCGTACATCGTCCAGCCTGCGGCGCTCGCCCCGCCGGGCACAAAGAAAGAAGTGGTGAACAGAATCGCCCCGATAGGCAGCAGCCAGAAGCTGAAGTTGTTCATGCGGGCGAATGCCATGTCGGACGCGCCGATCTGCAGTGGAATCATCCAGTTCGCAAACCCCACGAAGGCCGGCATGATGGCCCCGAAAATCATGATCAGCCCATGCATGGTGGTGAACTGGTTGAACAGTTCGGGCCGGAAGAACTGCAGCCCCGGCGCGAACAGCTCGGTGCGCAGCAGCAGGGCCAGAACCCCGCCTTCCAGCAGCATGGCGAACGAGAACACAAGGTACATCGTGCCGATGTCTTTGTGGTTGGTGGCAAAAACCCAGCGCCGCCAGCCTTTTTCAGGGCCGTGGTGCGCGTGCCCGTGATCGGGAGCGGTGGGTGGAACTTGACCGGCGGTAACACTGCTCATGCTTGGCTCCTTCCTGCTGGCCCGCACTGTTCTGGCGCGGTGCCATATTCGGGTGATCTTGCTGGCGCTTCAGCGGCGCCTAGCGCTGGGCCGTAACGTCGGCGGGCTGGATAACGGGGTCAGACCCCATACCTTTGTGCCCCCAGGCGTGGCGCGTGTAAGTAATGACGGATGCGATTTCGACATCGTTGAGCAAATCGCGGAACGGGGCCATGGCGGTACCCTCGCGGCCGTTCAATACGATGTCGATCTGTTCTTTCATGGGGCCCAGCACTACGGCGTTATCGCCCGTCAGCGCGGGGAAGG
>JAAZDZ010000450.1 GCA_012512545.1 Alcaligenaceae bacterium
CAACACCCGTAACTGGCAACCCATCGGCAGTGTCTGGCTGAACCCCGAGAAGGAAATAGCAATTACCCAAGATCAGAAAGTATTAGATGCCGCATGACTTATGTTCCAACTACCTTGACAGACGCCGAACGGATGCCGCCCCCCGACTTATGCAAGCCACCGATTCCGTTTCCGGCCACGATTCCGCCTCCCCTTCCTGTGGCGCTGCGAAATCCGTGGTGCGCCGTTACCATGCAGGCCAGCCGGTTGCCGGGCCGGAACCCGACTGGCTGGCGCAAGAGATGCCGCTGGCCCTGGAATACAACGGCATCAGCCACGCCACGGTGCTTGCCACGCCCTGCGATCTTGAAGATCTGGCGCTGGGCTTTTCTCTTACCGAAGGCATTCTGCGCAGCCCTGCCGACCTCCACGATATGGAGCTCATCGAATCTGAACAAGGGTATATAGCGCAACTCACGATAGCCAGCGCCTGCTTTTCTCAGCTCAAGCAACGCCGCCGCACACTGGCGGGCCGCACCGGATGCGGCCTGTGCGGCCTGGAAAGTCTGGATGATGTCGTGCGCCCGCTGCCGCCTGTGGCCGGCCCCCGGCAGCCCATTGCGCCTGCTGCCATACTGCGAGCCATGGAAGCCCTGAAACGGGTGCAGCCCGTACACCAGCTGACCGGCGCCACCCATGCTGCCGCCTGGGCGGACTCATCCGGCGAAATTCTGCATGTCAGAGAAGATGTGGGGCGCCATAATGCGCTGGACAAACTCATTGGCGTTCTGATGCAACGCCGCAGGCAGCAGGATACAGCCAGCGGCTTTGTCCTGATTTCCAGCCGTGCCAGCTTTGAAATGGTGCAAAAGGCGGCATCTGTCGGCATTCCCGCCGTTGTGGCGGTATCGGCTCCTACCCATTACGCTGTCCAGACGGCCGAAGGTCTTGGCGTGATGCTGATCGGCTTTGCCCGCCAGCAGGATTTCACTGTTTACACACACCCGCAGCACATGGCCTGAAGCCGTCAGCGGCTTGCCGCCCCAGGCGGGCGGCGTGTTTTCACGCGATCTGCCGTTCGGCTTCCTGCACGGAATCCGCCCAGCGTTCGCGAATCTGCAGCACTTCAGGCATGTTGTCGAGAAACGCCGCGACGACCTGGGGGTCGAAATGTTTGCCGCTTTCACTGCGAATCAGCGCCACGGCCTCTTCAACCGGCCAGGCATGCTTGTAGGGGCGCTCGCTCGTCAGCGCATCGAATACATCAGCCACGGCCGCTATGCGGCCTTCCAGGGGAATATCTTCGCCCGCCAGGCCATTGGGGTAGCCGCTGCCATCCCATTTTTCGTGATGGGTCAGCGCAATACTGGTCGCCAGCCGCAGCAGGCCCGAAGGATGATGGCCCAGAATGCGCGCGCCAATCGTTGTGTGCTGACGCATGATGACCCACTCTTCAGCCGTCAGTTTGCCGGGCTTGCGCAAAATGGCATCAGGAATGCCGATCTTGCCAATATCGTGCATGGGCGCCGCATGCAGCAGTTCGTCGGCCTGGGCCTCGGTATAGCCCATTGCCAACGCCACAATGCGCGAGAAGTGGCTCATCCTGATGACATGCATGCCGGTTTCGTTGTCTTTGTATTCGGCAGCCCGCCCCAGGCTGTGCACAATCTGCAGGCGCGTAGCCAGCACTTCGTCCGCCCGCACCAGCGACAGGTGCGTGCGCACACGCGCGCGCACAATATGAGGGTTGAAAGGCTTGCTGATGTAATCGACCGCGCCCAGTTCCAAACCGGTATGTTCATTTGCGGTATCAGCCAGAGCCGTCACGAAAATGACAGGAATGCCAGCAGTCGCCGCGTCCTGCTTCAAGACCCGGCAGACTTCATAGCCTGACATAACCGGCATCATGACATCCAGCAGTATGAGGTCGGGGTGTTCCTCGCTCACCAGCTTCAGCGCCGCCTGCCCATCCTTGGCGAACAGCAGGCGGTAATCCGCCTGCAAAGTATGACGCAGCACCTGCAGATTAATGGGTTCGTCATCGACCAGCAACAAAGTGGGGCGGTCTTTCAGGAAAGGTTTCACGTGGTGCTCCCTTTAAACATCCCGGGCACTGTGCCGGGCGATCAGCTGTTCCAGCAAGCCAATGGCTTCATTGAATTCGAAGGCATCCAGCGCCACGCGCAATTTCTGCGCATCACGATGCTCGCCTATTTCTTCCAGGCTTCCGCAGACGGTATCAAGCAAGCCATCATCAAGCTCGCTGCAGCACATGACATCAAACAGGCGGCGCATGCTGGGCACAAGGCCGGCCGCCGCCTGCTGCTTCCCTTCACCCGCTTCTGCCGCCTGCGACACGGCTGCCGCTGTTTCTGCCGCCACAGACTGGCGCACTTGCGCCAGCTGCGCCCGCAACGGCTCAAATTGCTGCGGATCGACTTCAGACCCGCTGCGCAAGCTGTCTTCCAGTTCCCCTGCCAGACGGGCCAGCGCAGGCAAGGCAAGATTACCCGCCACGCCGCGCAGGCCATGCAGGCTGAACAAAGCCTGGTTCCTGTCGTAATTACCATCTGCTGCGCCGGGCAAGGGGTATTGATCAGCCACGCCATCCAGAAAGCGGCTTAGGCTGCCCAACAGTTTTTCCTTATTGCCCCACATGCTCAAGCCATACTCCCAATCTATGACGACAGGCTTTTCTGAACCCGCATGCGAGCTTGCACGCTGCCCCGCTGCCGCTTCGTTCATTCCCAATACCCGGGCGATCTCATTGAACAGCTGCAAAGCCTCCAGGGGCTTGATGGAAAAACCGTCCATCCCCGCCTGGCGGGCGGCCTCGCGGTCTTCTTCCATGACGCTGGCCGTCAAGGCGATGATCGGCGTAGGTTGACGCCCCTGCTTGCGCTCAAACTGGCGGATGAGGCGCGCCGCCTGCAAACCATCCAGGTCGGGCATGTGAACATCCATCAGCACCACATCGAAATCCGACGCGCTGAAGTGCGCTACCGCCTCATTGCCGTCTCTTGCCGACACCACATGGTGCCCTTCCTGCTCCAGCACCAGCGTCAGCAACTCCAGGTTCTGCGACACATCGTCAGCAATCAGGATGTTCAGGGGCGGTAAGCGACGACGATGAGCGTGAATGCCGGTTTCCCGGGGGCGGCTGCCTTGCTGCAGCGGCAGACGAACATGAAAAGTGCTGCCATAACCCAGGGAGCTTTCCACTTCGATACGGCCATTCATCTGCTCCGCCAGCTGGCGCGCAATCGTGGTGCCCAGGCCGGTGCCGCCAAACCGGCGGTTGATCGAGGCATCGGCCTGCGCAAAAGGCAGGAAAATCGCTTCGACCTGCTGAGGCGTCATGCCTATGCCTGTATCACGTACTTGAACATGCACCATGCCGGCATGGTAAGCAAACACCACTTCCACACTGCCCGATTCAGTGAATTTGATGGCATTGCCCACCAGGTTCGTCAGAATCTGCAGCATCCTCAGCGAATCGCCACGGAAATAAACCGGCATATCGTCCGGGTAATGCATGGTGAATGCCAGCTTTTTCTCTTGCGCGGCCAGCCTCAATGACGACTCGATCTGCATGGCC
>JAAZDZ010000451.1 GCA_012512545.1 Alcaligenaceae bacterium
AACGCAGACGATCGGGCTATGGCTTGCGAAATGACTTCCGTGCCCTTGGAAAAAGCTTCGAACTCAAACACCCCGACCGGGCCATTCCAGACAATGGTGCCCGCCTTTTCCAGAATCGCCGCCAGTTGTTCTGCAGTACGCGGGCCAATATCCAGAATCATGTCGTCCTGGGCGACATCAGCAGCGTCTTTGGTTTCGGCCGCCGCATCTTCGCTGAACACCCTGGCGCACACGACATCAACGGGAATCGGCACCTCGGCGCCCCGCGCCTTCATGGTTTCGATGACGGCGCGGGCCTCTTCAACCTGCCCGGCTTCAGCCAGCGACTTGCCGATGGGCAGACCAGCCGCCAGCATGAACGTGTTGGCAATGCCGCCCCCCACCACCAGTTGATCGACTTTCTCGGACAAGGCCCGCAGCACCGACAGCTTGGTGGACACTTTGGCGCCCCCGACAATCGCCACCAAAGGGCGGCGCGGCTGGCTGAGCGCCCGGTCCAGGGCCACAAGCTCGGCTTCCAGCAAAGGGCCTGCGCAGGCCACGGGCGCGTATTGCGCCATGCCGTGGGTGGTGGCTTCCTTGCGGTGCGCGGTGCCAAAGGCATCATTCACGTAAACATCGCACAGTGCGGCCATCTTGCGCGCCAGCGCATCGTCGTTCTGTTTCTCTCCCTTGTTGCAGCGGCAGTTTTCCAGCAGCACAACCTCGCCAGGCTGTAATGCCACGCCATCGACCCAATCCTGCACCAGAGGCACCGGGCGTTCGAGCAATTCAGACAGTCGGGCAGCTACTGGCGCCAGAGAATCTTCAGGTCTGACCACGCCTTCGACCGGACGGCCCAGGTGAGAGGTGATCATGACGGCGGCACCGGCATTCAGCGCCATGCGGATGGCGGGCACCGAGGCAGACACGCGGGTGTCTTCGGTGATGCGGCCATCCTGCATGGGAACATTGAAGTCGCAGCGAATGAATACTCGCTTGCCGGACAGGGCGCCGGATCGGGCCAACGAAGACAGGGTCTGAACTGTGGTCATGATGCAATGCAGCAGAAAGAAATAGAGGAAATGAGAAGGGAAGTTGCCAACCACGCGCATGACGTGCCCGGAACTTCCCTCTGGCGGTCGCCCTGCCTCTGGTCGGGAGGCAGTGTGACTGTGTTTACTTGGCGTTCATCAGTGCAACAGTGGTATCGAGCATGCGCTCGGAGAAACCCCATTCATTGTCATACCAGGCGGATACCTTGACCAGCCGGCCCGATACCTTAGTAAGCAGGGAATCGACCGTGCTGGAAACCGTGGTGTGGTTGAAGTCGATGGAGACCAGCGGCTCTTCGGTGTAGGCCAGCACGCCCTTGAGCGCGCCTTCGGATGCTTCCTTGAGAATGCCGTTGACTTCTTCCACCGTGGTGTCGCGTGCAGCCACGAAGGAAAGGTCCACCATGGACACATTGATGGTCGGCACACGAATGGCAAAACCATCCAGCTTGCCCGCAAGTTCTGGAATGACCAGACCTACGGCCGCTGCGGCACCGGTACTGGTGGGAATCATGCTCTGGGTGGCGGAACGGGCGCGGCGCAGGTCGGAATGATAGACGTCGGTCAGGACCTGGTCGTTGGTATAGGCGTGAATGGTGGTCATCAGGCCGTTCACCACACCCAGCTTGTCGTTCAGCGGCTTGACCAGCGGTGCCAGGCCGTTGGTGGTGCAGGAAGCATTGGAAATCACTGTGTCGCTGGCCTTGAGGATGTCGTGATTCACGCCATAGACGATGGTGGCGTCGATATCCTTGCCGCCAGGCGCGGAAATAACGACCTTCCTGGCACCCGCCTGCATGTGAGCCTGGCATCTTTCCTTGGTCTTGAACGCGCCGGTGCATTCGAGCACGACATCCACGCCCAACTCTTCCCAGGGCAGAGCGGAGGCGTCGCGGTTGGACAGCACGCGGATGCGATCACCATTCACAACCATGTAATCGCCATCGACTTCCACCGTGCCGGGGAAACGGCCATGCACGGAGTCGTATTGAGTCAGGTGGGCATTGGTCTTGAGGCTGCCCATGGCATTGATGGCCACGATTTCGATGTCGTGCTTCTTGCCGCCTTCGTAGTGCGCGCGCAGAACATTGCGGCCGATACGCCCATAACCATTGATCGCCACGCGAATCGTCATTTCTGAATCTCCTGTTTATAGAACTTGCTCGACCACTGCGGCCACATTTTCCACAGTCAGACCGAAATGTTTGAACAACTGATCGGCAGGTGCGGATTCACCGAACGTATCAATACCGACCACAGCGCCTTCCAGGCCCACATACTTGTACCAGCCCGATGTCGAGCCCGCTTCCACCGCCACGCGCGGCAAGCCCTTGGGCAGCACGGATTCGCGCCATTGGACATCCTGGGCGTCGAAGAGTTCCACGCAGGGCATGGACACCACGCGCACGGCAATACCGCGCTCGCCCAGCGCTTTCTGCGCCTCAAGCGCCAGGGCCACTTCAGAGCCTGTGGCGATAAGGATGGCGCGCGCGTCCGGCGCATCGCGCAATACATAACCGCCGCGTTCAATGGCGGCCACCGTGGCGGCATCACGTTCGACAAACGGCAGGTTCTGGCGTGACAGCAACAGCGCCGTGGGGCCGCCGTCGCGCACCTGCATGCCCAGACTGGCCGGGCGCTGCAAAGCGCTGGCCCAGGCCACGGCGGTTTCAGTAGTATCGCAAGGGCGCCACACGTGCAGGTTGGGAATCAGCCGCAGACTGGCAGGGTGTTCGACGGGCTGGTGTGTGGGGCCATCTTCGCCCAGGCCGATGGAATCGTGCGTGAACACATGCACAACACGCTGCTTCATGAGCGCCGCCATGCGCACGGCATTGCGCGAATAATCGGAGAAGGTCAGGAAAGTGCCACCATAAGGCAGGTAACCGCCATGCAGGGCCATGCCATTCATGATGGCCGCCATGCCGAATTCGCGCACGCCGTAATTGATATGACGGCCCGCCTGAATATGCGATTCGCCTGCGCGCACTGGCGCAACGCCTTTCCAGTCAGTCAGGTTGGAACCGGTCAGGTCGGCGGAACCACCCAGCATTTCCGGCAGGCGTTCAGCGTAGGCGGTCAGCGCCACCTGAGAAGCCTTGCGGCTGGCCATGGTTTCCGCTTTCTGATTGGTGGCCTGGATGAACTCCTGGGCCTGCTGCGCGAACCCGGCAGGCAGGTCGCCTGCCATGCGGCGGCGGAACTCTTCGGCTTCTTCAGGGAAAGCGGCGGCGAAAGCATCGAAACGTTCTTGCCATTCCTGCTGCTGGCGCGCGCCGTTGTCGCGCGCATCCCAGAGCGCGTAGACTTCCTGTGGCACAACGAACGGGCCGTGGGGCCAGCCGATGGCGTCGCGCGTCGCCTGGATTTCTTCTGCGCCCAGGGGCGCGCCATGCACTTTTTCAGAGCCTGCCGCATTCGGTGCGCCCTTGCCAATGACGGTGCGACAGCAGATCAGCGTGGGTTTGCCGCCCTGGCCTGCCTGCTGCCTGGCCTGGGCAATGGCGCGATCCACCGCGGCGACATCGTGGCCATCCACACTACGAATCACATTCCAGCCATAGCTCTCGAAGCGGGCCGGGGTGTCATCGCCAAACCAGTTCTGAACCTGGCCGTCGATGGAAATGCCGTTGTCGTCGTACAGCACAATGAGCTTGGACAGCCCCAAAGTGCCGGCCAGCGAGCACACTTCGTGGGAAATACCTTCCATCAGACAGCCGTCACCCACAAAGGCGTAGGTGAAGTGATCGACAATATTATGGCCGTCGCGGTTGAATTCCTGCGCCAGCAGTGCTTCGGACAGCGCCATGCCGACGGCATTGGCAATGCCCTGCCCCAGCGGCCCGGTCGTGGTTTCAACCCCGGCGGTATAACCGACTTCGGGGTGACCGGGAGTGCGTGAATGCAGCTGGCGGAATTGCCTGAGTTCCTCGATGGGAAGATCGTAGCCGGTGAGATGCAAAAGGGAATAGATCAACATTGAGCCGTGACCATTGGACAGCACGAAGCGGTCGCGATCGGGCCAGGCAGTATCGGCAGGGTTATGGCGCAGGTGACGCGACCACAATGCCACTGAAATTTCAGCCATACCCATCGGGGCGCCGGGGTGACCGGACTTGGCTTGTTGAACCGCATCCATGGAAAGCGCGCGAATGGCGTTTGCCATGGACATGACTTGGGCTGGCGTGTGGCTCATGGGAAATAGGTGCAGGGCCTGGCCACGATGCCTGGCGCAGGCGCATCATCAGAGTTTGCAAAGTCCTTGATTTTAACACCCCGACCACTTCGCTTCCCGACGGGCTGCGCGACGCTCTGGAAGGTATGATTGGCGTGTGATTCCCCACAGCCATTTCCGATGAGTTCACCACGCTTTCACTGTCCGTTTCCGCTGACCGCCAACCAGCGCACAGAACTTCCCGATGCCCTGGCTCACCATGCGGTGCGCGTCCTGCGCCTGCGTCATGGCAGCGCCATCACCCTGTTCGATGGCCGGGGCGGCTGTTACCTGGCCACACTCGAAATCGAGGGCAGGCGCGCCTGGGCGCAAACAGGCGACCATCTCGCCGCCGAAGCCGAGCTACCGGTGCGCACCGTGCTGGTGCAAGGCATTGCCAGCGGCGACAAAATGGACTGGATTGTCGAAAAAGCCGTTGAGATGGGGGTGTCGCAGCTGGTGCCCATTACGGCGCAACGCAGCGTCATACAGCTTTCGGGCGAGCGGCGCGAGAAGCGCCTGCGCCACTGGCAGCGCATCGCCGTCGCCGCCAGCGAACAATGCGGGCGCAACCGCATCATGGAAGTCGCCCCTCCCCAGGGGCTGGCCGAATGGCTGTCAGAGGCCGGACCCGGCCTGCTGCGCCTGGCCTGCCACCCCGAAGCCGATACCTCTCTGGCAACCGCCCTGGAAGCGCACCACGGCCCCCTGGCCCTGACAATAGGCCCCGAAGGCGGATGGTCAGACGAAGAACTGGAAATGATGCAAGGCCAGGGCCTGACAACCGTGCGCTTCGGACATCGCATATTGCGCACCGAAACCGCAGGTATCGCACTGATGGCGGCCGTGGCCGCCCTGAAAGGCTGGAACTGAAAGGCTGGAATCCAGCCGCTGAAGCTATTCTTCGGAAACACCCGAGTAAGGCGTGGGCGCCACGCCGGGCTCCGGGTCCGGGTGCTTGCCCGCATGCACAATGTGGTAGGCAAAGCTGCGGCCATTATTGTTAGCGTACTCGACCACATCCTGACAGACGCTTTCAATGGCCGCCGCATCTTCGGCCAGCGCAGGGTCGCCGGAATGCAGATTGTCGAACCACAGGAAGAGGCCGCTTTTCTGATCGAGCACGGTGTCGCACAGGCAATCGTACAAAGCGTCGAGGTTGCCGCCAAAGAACTCGGGAAAATCCACCGCCTTGACGACCGCCCGCAACACGGCTGAACGGCTGCGCGCGCGATCGCAATCCACGACAAACGCGGCCAGCCCGACCTCGTCGGCGACCTTCATGACTTCATTCTGCTCTGAGGACACAACGTCCACCAAGCCACCATTTTGCAATTTTTCCTGCAGCGATTGCACCTGGCTCATCCGGGCGTCTCCTTGAAAAAAGCGTGCACTTCATCTGCACGGTTCATGCTGTCGGCACGACCCAGCTCAATCAGTGCCTGCGTGTAGCTCCCCTCGAACAACAAATAGGAAATCAGCGCGGCGCCTGCCCTGCCTCCTGAGCTCGACGATACACCGAGAACCGAAAACAGGGTACGGGCAGCACGAGGCATCCGCCTGAGGTGAACCATCGCCAACTCATCCAGCGAACGGCTTGGCATAATCGCCAATGTACGGACCGGACGCAGCGACTGGCTTTTTAATACATTTGGCTCAAGCTGCGCAAGCAACTCGTTCACCCTTTCCATACTTTCAAAGTCGCTGGCCACCGTATCCTGAAAAATACTGAACAAAACATGGCCGCCAATCTGCGCCAGCGAGGGGTAATGCGGGTCGGCCAGGCGCCGCTCCGGGTGGGTCTCATCGCGGTAACCCGTTCCCACCACAAAGATTTTTTCCGCGCCCAGGTGAATCGCCGGGCTGATGGGCGCAAGGTGCCGCATGGAACCATCGCCGCACCACTCAGTGTGTCCGTGAACCAACATTGCCTTGGCCGGAAACACGAAAGGAATGGCGGAAGAGGCCAGCAGGTGATCCACGCCAATACTGGCAGGCACCGCCTGGCGCAAAGAGCGGCGCCAGGGTTTGATGCCGCCGCGCGCCTGATAGAAGGTAATGTGTTCGCCCGTGCTGTAGCCGGATGCCGTGATGGCCAGCGCATCCAGAGCACCGTTTTCCAGGTTGCGTTTGAGCTGGTCGAAATCCAGAAAATCGTCCAGTAATTCGTCCAGGGGCTGGTTATCAAGCAAGGAGCGCGGCTGATGGCTGCGTAACGAAGGCGCCAGCCAGCCCGCAGCCATCATGCCGAACCAGCGCAGGCCGGTGCGCAGCAGGCGCCAGGCGTCGGCATGATAGACCTTGCCGGTGCTCAGCCCCGACCACAGGTTCAGCATGCCTTCCAGCGCGCCATGAGGGTCGTGGGCGCGGCAGGCATAGGCCGCCGCATTGATTGCGCCCGCCGAGGTGCCGCACACGATGGAAAAGGGACTGCAGAAATCGGGGCTGCGCGCCGGATCAAGCAGTTCCAGCACCCCCGCAAGCACGCCTGCCTGATAAGCCGCCCGCGCCCCGCCGCCCGTAAGAATCAGCCCTACGGGATTGGCGGCGGCACAATGAGGCTGATTACTCGCGAGGTGTGTTGGCATCAAAGACGGTCAGGGCCGCCATATTGACAATGCGGCGCACGGTGGAGCTGGAGGTCAGGATATGAACCGGGGCATTGGCGCCCAGCAGGAACGGCCCTACGGCAACGTTGCCCCCTGCCGTAGTCTTGAGCAGGTTGTAGGCAATATTGGCGGAATCCACCCCGGGGCAGATCAGCAGGTTGGCGGCGCCTGTCAGTGTTGTCGTTGGCAGGATGCGGCGGCGC
>JAAZDZ010000452.1 GCA_012512545.1 Alcaligenaceae bacterium
GCTCTTGAGCCCGGCAGTTTCGGCATTGTTCTGGGCCTGCAATTGGCGCGGGCCTTGCGTGTCAACAAAGGCGATACCATTATGGTGCTGGCGCCTCAGGGCTCGATTTCGCCTGCGGGCTTCACCCCGCGCATGCGGCAGTTCACGGTGACTGGCGTGTTTTCCACCGGCCATTATGAATACGATTCCGCACTGGCATTCATGAATGTCGAAGACGCCGCGCGGGTGTTTCGCGATAGCGGCACCAGCGGCGTGAGGCTGCGGATTGCCGATATGCAGGCCGCGCCGCAAGTGGCCCGCCGCCTGGAAGCCGCCTTGCCGCGCGGCTATCTGGCACAGGACTGGACGCAGAACAACCGCACATGGTTTGCCGCCGTGCAAACAGAAAAACGCATGATGTTCATTATTCTGACGCTGATTGTCGCCGTGGCCGCCTTCAACCTGCTGTCTTCCCTGGTGATGGCAGTCAAGGACAAACGCGCCGATATTGCCATCTTGCGCAGCATTGGCGCCACACCCCGCGAGATCGCCCGCATCTTTCTGGTTCAGGGCTGCCTGATCGGGGTGGTGGGCACCGCGCTGGGCCTGGGCCTGGGCATGCTGGTGGCCTTCAATGTGGACGTCATCGTGCCTTTCATCGAAAACCTGCTGGGCATTGAGTTTCTGCCCCAGCAGATCTATTTCATCAGCGAACTGCCTTCTGAACCGCAGGCGCAGGACATCATCGTGGTTGGCGTCACGTCCCTGGTGCTGTCGCTGTTGGCCACTCTTTATCCCAGCTGGCGGGCATCGGGCCTGCAGCCCGCACAGGTATTGCGTCATGACTGAAGTTTCAACCACGGCTCACGTGCTGCGCGCCGAGAATCTCGTAAAAAGCTATACCGAAGGCGGCGCCACCATCGAAGTGCTGCGCGATGTCAGCCTGCATATCGGCGCGGGCGAAATGGTGGCCATCGTCGGGGCATCCGGCTCGGGGAAAAGCACATTGCTGCATTTGCTGGGCTTGCTGGACACCCCCACTTCAGGCCATATCGAAGTCGATGGCAAGCGGGTGGACGGCCTGAATGAAAACGCCCGCAGCCGTCTGCGCAACCAGCGTCTGGGGTTTGTCTATCAGTTTCATCACCTGCTGCCCGAATTCTCGGCGGTGGACAACGTTGCCATGCCGTTGATCGTGCGGCGCGAAAAGCGCAATGCCGCCCGCGAACAGGCCCGCGAGATTCTGGCGCAAGTGGGCCTGGAGCACCGCATGGAACATTACCCGGGGCAGTTGTCAGGGGGCGAGCGCCAGCGCGTGGCCCTGGCGCGGGCGCTGGTCACCCGCCCGGGGTGCGTGCTGGCCGACGAGCCCACCGGCAATCTGGACCGCTACACTGCCGAAACCATGTTTGAACTGCTGTTGCGCGTGAATCAGGAATTCGGCACGGCCCTTGCCATCGTCACCCATGACCCGGCTCTGGCCGCTCTGGCGCACCGCCAGCTGTTCATAGAAAAGGGGCGGCTGGCGGATTCCTGAAAAAGCGCATTCACGGCGCCACGTTCGCGGCAGCCTGTCTGGCCCCATACGGAGAAGAAAGATGCTGATCGACACCCATTGCCATCTTGATGCCCTGGAGTTTTCCGAAGACCGCGACGCCGTTATCAAGCGGGCAGGCTGCGCAGGGGTAGGGGCTATTGTCATACCGGCGGTGGAGCGCGCCAACTTCGCTGCGGTTCAGGAACTTGCCCGGCAGTTCGGCGGCGGTTATTACGCCTTGGGCATCCATCCCATTGCGGTGCCGGATGCCCAGGACGAAGACCTGGAATACCTCGAACAACGCCTGGAAGCGTCTTTGGAAGACCCGCGTTTCGTGGGCATTGGGGAAATCGGCCTGGACTTCTTTCTGCCGGAACTCAAACAGCCCGCCATGCGGGAAAAGCAGGAACGCTTTTTTGACGCGCAATTGAAGCTGGCGCGGCGTTTCGAGCTGCCCGTCATCGTGCATGTGCGTCGTTCTCAGGACGACATCCTTAAATACCTGCGCCGCTACGAAGGCGTGACCGGTATTGCCCACGCCTTCAACGGTAGCTTCCAGCAAGCTGAGCAATTCATCCATCAGGGGTTTGCGCTGGGCTTTGGCGGCGCCATGACCTTTGAGCGTTCTTTGCAGATCCGCCGTCTGGCCAGCCGCCTGCCACTGGAAGCACTGGTGCTTGAAACCGACGCGCCCGATATCCCGCCTGCCTGGCTGGGCAAGCCCGGCGGCAAACCGCCCCGCAACGAACCGGCCCATGTGGCGCGCATCGGCCGCGAACTGGCAAAACTGCGGGGGCTGCCCTACGAAGAAGTGGTGGCCGCCACCGGACGCAACGCCCAGCGGGTTCTGCCGCGACTGGCGGCATAGTATCCGGCCTGCAAGAGGCAGGAGGCGGACATGATGGGGTTTTTGATGTCGGGGGTTCTGCGCTCAACCGCGCAGTGAGTTCAGGCCAAGCGGCCTTGCCTGGCAGGCTTCGACCAGTACCGCATCATGGCTGGCAAACAACACCACCCGGTCGGCCGACCAGATTCTGAACTGTTCCGCCAGCATGGCGCGGGCGGGGGTATCCAGCCCGTTGCTGGGGCCGTCCGCAAGAATCACCGCAGGCGCTCCCAAAGCACAGGCCGTCAGAAAAACCTTGCGGCGCGTGCCGGTAGACATCTGCTCAAAGCGCTTATCCAGGTGTTCAAGCAGTTCAAGCCTGTCGGCAAGATCCAGCACGGTTTCATCTATTTGCGTGTTTTTTTCCCGTGCGGCCTGTTTCAGCCATTCACGCCCCGTCTGGGCAGGAAACGCCAGGCAGTTGTCGGGCACATAGGCCAGGGACGCTTTGGCCGCGTGCGGCGCCTGGGCCATTGAGTGTCCGTTCACCCGGACATCGCCCGCATCCGGTGCAATGACGCCTGCAAGAATGCCCAGCAAGGTGGACTTGCCGGTATTGTCTTCATCATTCAAAACCACGCATCCGGGCGCAAACGTGTAGTTCAGCCCCTGGAATACGACATGGTCGCCATAGCGCTTGCTGAGGTTTTCTATACGTAACATGCAGGCAGTGTACGTGAAACCCAAGGCGGCGACGACAGGGTTTCCGGTTTGATTGCAAGCGGGTAGTTCCCGAGGTGGATATTTCCCTTCCTGAGGTGTGCGCTACTCTTCTGCTTCTGGCTACGCTGGGGTTTTTCGGAGCTTCAGGGTGGCGATCAGTCGAATCTGTCTGCTGGCGTTTGCGAGCGGGGTGGGGGCCGTGCATCTGTTGCCGCTGCCGCCGCCCGCTGCCTTGTTGGGGGGCGTATCGGTCTTGCTGCTGGGGGTAGCTGGGGGATGGCGCTGGTATGAACGGCGTGGGGTGTCCGGGCCGCATATGAAGCGTGCTGCGCCCCTTTTGTGGCTGGCGCTGGCCGCGGTTGCCGGGCTGGCCTACGGCTCAGCCAGAGTAGAGGCGCGTCTGGCGGATGCGCTGGACGCTTCCAACGAAGATAAGGTCACGCGGGTGGTGTTGCGGGTGGCCGAGCTGCCTCGGCTGGAACCGGACAGCCGCATATTCGTGGCTGATGTGCTGTCCTCCATTCCAGAAGGGGTTCCCGGCCGGATTCAGGTGCGGTGGAATTCGGGCGACTACGCCGGGCCTTATGGGCGGCGGGCGGAACAGGGCGCTGCAAGCCGCTTTCCTGAACTTCTGCCGGGGCAGGTGTGGCGAATGGCGCTGATAC
>JAAZDZ010000042.1 GCA_012512545.1 Alcaligenaceae bacterium
CCCGCCACGACCTTGCCTTCTTCAAGCAGCTGGTTTTCGTAGGCATCGGCGGTGGTGATTTCCAGCACGCCTTCCGACATGAAACGGTGGCCTTCGGTGGCGCGCCCGGCCTGCAGGCCCAGTGCCTCCACCGGCACGATGTCGCTGCCCCACAGGGCGATAAGGCGATGAGCGGGGCGGACAAAACGCACGCTGCTGACGCCATCGGCCAACTGATAACGCATGACCTTAGGGATGGGCAGGTGGGTAATGGCCTGTTCAAGCGCCTTTTGCAGCCCGGCCTGCAGGGTTTCGCCTGCCGCTACGCCGCGTGCGTAAAGCGTATCCTGCTTGCCGTCGGATTCGATGATGAGGTCGTCCACCCCCAGGGCTTCCAGCCCTTTGGACTGCAGCTTCTTGAGCAGGGCCGGGGTCATTTCGCGTTCGGCGGTCAGGCCGATTTTGACCGGCATGAGTTTTTCCGTGTAATGCTGTTCGGGCGCCTGGCCCAGCACGGCATCGAATACGGCTGCCAGGCGCCGTGGCGTGGCCAGTGGGCGCACAGTGCAGCCTTCCGCCAGCAGATGATGCTGCTCAAGCGTGGCGCGCAGCGTTTCGGCAAAAGATTGCCCCAGGCGCTGCAAAGCCTTGGGGGGCAGTTCTTCAGTCAGGAGTTCGACCAGCAGAGGGCGGGTTTGTGGCTGAGAGGCCATTATACGACCTCCAGGACGGAACGGTTGGCCAGCATGGGAAATCCTAGTTTCTCGCGGGAATCGTAATAGGCTTGAGCCACGGCGCGCGACAGATTGCGGATGCGGCCGATGTAGGCGGCGCGTTCCGTCACGCTGATGGCGCCGCGGGCGTCCAGCAGGTTGAAGGTGTGGGCCGCCTTGAGGGTGGCCTCGTAGGCGGGCAGGGCCAGCGGCACTTCGATGAGCCGCTTCGCTTCGGCTTCGTAGTCGTTGAAGTGGGCAAACAGCATGTCGGTTGAGGCATGCTCGAAGTTATAGGTGGACTGTTCCACTTCGTTCTGGTGAAACACATCGCCATATAGCACCGCAGTGCCATCGCCGTTGCGGGTCCAGACCAGGTCGTAGACGCTTTCCACGCCCTGCAGATACATGGCCAGGCGTTCCAGGCCGTAAGTGATTTCGCCAGTGGCCGGGTAGCAGTCCAGCCCGCCCACTTGCTGGAAATACGTGAACTGGGTGACTTCCATGCCATTGAGCCAGACTTCCCAGCCCAGGCCCCAGGCGCCCAGCGTGGGGTTTTCCCAGTCGTCTTCCACAAAGCGGATGTCGTGTACCTTGGGGTCGATGCCCAGCGCGACCAGCGAGCCAAGATAGAGCTCGATGATTTCTGGCGGCGCGGGTTTGAGCACGACCTGATACTGGTAATAGTGCTGCAGCCGGTTGGGGTTCTTGCCGTAGCGGCCATCCTTGGGGCGGCGCGAAGGCTGCACATAGGCCGCGCGCCAGGGCTCGGGGCCGATGGCGCGCAGAAAGGTTGCCGTGTGCGAGGTTCCTGCCCCCACTTCCATATCGTAGGGTTGAAGCAGCGCGCAGCCCTGCTTGTCCCAGTACTGCTGCAGTGTGAGGATGATCTGCTGAAAAGTAAGCATGAATATGGC
>JAAZDZ010000453.1 GCA_012512545.1 Alcaligenaceae bacterium
GCCATGCCTTGGGGCGTGGTGAAATGGGGGTAGGCGCCTGCGCTTTGCATGCGCTCAACCACGATCGGGTCCTGCAGGACTTTTTCGAGCGTGGCCGACAGCTTGTCGCGGATGTCGTCTGACATGCCTTTGGGGCCGAAAACACCGTACCAGGACACGGCCTTGGTGCTGGTCACGCCCTGCTCATTCAGGGATTTGACATCAGGCAGCGGTGCGAAATTGTCGGTGTTGACCGCAATCGGGCGCAGCTTGCCAGCCTGAATATGCGGCAGGACAGCGAGTGAATCCGAGAACATCAGAGGCACTTCGCCAGCAAGCGTGGCTGTCACGGCAGGCGAACTTCCCTGGTAGGGGATGTGGACGGCGTCAAAGCCCAGTTCCTTTTTGATGAGTTCGACGGTCAGGTGAGCCGTGCTGCCTACGCCAGCGGTGGTGTAGTTCAGATCCATGGTTTTTGCCGCTTCAGCCAGCGATGCGAGATCCGTGACATTGGGCAGGGCGTCAGGGTTCACAACCATGATAAGAGGCGTGACATATGCAACGCCTATCGGAGTGATATCCTGCGTCAGGTCGTAAGGCGCTTGAGGCAGCAGAAATGGCGCGATCAGGCTGGGAGCGGCCAGCGTGCCAAAGGTGTAGCCATCGGCCTTGTCGCGAATCACGGAGCGCACGCCAATAGTGCCGGATGCGCCGGATTTGTTTTCCGAAACAACGGTTTCGCCGAAATCCTTGGAAAAAGCGTCGGCCAGAATACGGGAAGTGACGTCGGTCGGCCCGCCTGGTGGGAAAGGAATCACCCAGGTAAGCGGCTTGTTCGGGAAGTCTGCCTGTGCTTGAACAGCAGTGCCGGACGCCATCACGAGAGCGCCAGTAGCCACCGCGAAGAGGGCCTTGCTGAAGCGTTTTAATGTAAACATTAGGATATCCTTAAGACAATTTCTACACGGCTGGCGCATATCAGTCAGATACAGGTGAGGAGACTTGCAAACTGTCAGGACGGCCAGCTATCCAACAGTATAAGACGAGTCGTAACTCTGTTTGATCCGCGCCTGCTGCCGAGCACCGCAGCCGTTCTTTGACAACCTCATCGGAAACGAACATACCGCTCAAGCCTTGCATCATCGCCATCATCTTGCCAGTGGCATCTTTGACAGAGGAAGTGTCGCTGCCCAACCGCTGGATGCACGCGCGTAGCATCTCGGCCTGGTGCCGGGTTTCCTGAATATGCTGTTCGACGCGGGCTCGCAGATCGGGGTAGTTCTCAAGGCGTTCAGCCGTCTTGGTGAGCATTGTCTCGGCTTGCTCTTCCATGGCATGAGCATCGCGCAGCCAATCCAGCAGATTGTCTTTCATTTCGGTAGTCATGGTGTACCTCGTAAGGTGAATGGACCGGACAAAAATTGAACCGTCGTGCAGCAAGCAGAGGCAAAACCCATGCCTGTTTCGCTTGACATGTAACCAGAAAAACAGCTATAAATCGTTCTTCGTTTTCAACGACGCAGGCATCCCATGCCGCCACGCTGAAAACAAAGAGAAAGGAACTTGCACAACAAGCAAAAAACGTGCTATATTCTTTTTTCTTCAGTTCCCCGATAGCTCAGTCGGTAGAGCGACGGACTGTTAATCCGCAGGTCACAGGTTCGAGCCCTGTTCGGGGAGCCACAGAATACCGAAAGAAATCA
>JAAZDZ010000454.1 GCA_012512545.1 Alcaligenaceae bacterium
CCCTATATCTATCAATACGGCACCACCGAGCAAAAAGACCGCTGGCTGCCCAAGATGGCCAGCGGTGAATTGATCGGCGCCATCGCCATGACAGAACCCGAAGCCGGCAGCGACCTCAAGGCGATTCGCACAACAGCACGTCGCGAAGGGGATTTCTATGTGCTGAACGGCCAGAAGACATTCATCACGAACGGCATCAATTCCGAAATCGTGATTGTCGTGGCCAAGACGTCGGCCGATCTCGGCGCAAAGGGTATTTCCCTTCTGGTGGTCGAAGAAGGCATGGAAGGCTTCAGCAAGGGCCGCCGTCTGGAGAAAATCGGCCTGCTCGCGCAAGACACTTCGGAACTGTTTTTCGATAATGTGCGCGTGCCGGTCAGCAACCTGCTTGGCGAGGAAAACAAGGGCTTTTCCTACCTGATGCACGAACTGGCACAGGAACGACTGGTGATTGCCGTAAGGGCGGCCACCTCGATAGAAACCTTTCTGCAGAAGACGATTGACTACACCCGCGACCGCAAAGCCTTTGGCCAGCCTGTGCTGGGCTTTCAGAACACCAAGTTCAAACTGGCCGAGGCCAAGGCGCAGGCCGTCATGCTGCGCGTGTTCGTGGATAAATGCATTGCCCTGCATCTGGAAAACCAGCTTTCGCCGGAGCTGGCAGCGGCGGCCAAACTGAATGCCACCGCCTTGCAAAACCGCCTGCTGGATGAATTCCTGCAGCTGCACGGCGGCTATGGCTATATGACTGAATACCAGATCGGCCGCGCATGGGTGGATGCCCGTGTGGGCCGCATTTATGGCGGCAGCGATGAAATCATGAAGGAAATCATTTCCCGCACGCTGTGATGTTCATCGAATAAAGAACATAGACAGCCATAGAAGAATCGAGAAAAAGGCGGCGTCCATTTTTTGGCGCCGCCATCGCACCCAGGCAACGGATGGAACCGCTGCTGAAATTCCTGAAGGAGACGATGTAATGAAGAAGTATCTCTTGGCCGCCTTGATGTCGGCGGCTTGTCTGGCCCCGGCTGCGCATGCGCAATCGGCTGACAACTATCCCTCGCAGCCCTTGCGTTTCATTGTTCCGCTTGGCCCTGGCAGTGGCGCCGACACCAATACGCGCGCGCTGGCGGATGGCTTCCAGAAACTGACGGGCCAGCCTGTGGTGGTGGAAAACCGCCCTGGTGCAGACCTGATCCTGGGAACGACAACGGCGCTGAATGCACCCGCCGATGGCTACACCGTGGTGCTGATCACGCCCAGCGCGTCCATCATCAACCCGCTGTTCCAGAAAGAACTGCCTTACAACCCCGATGACCTCAAGCCGATTCTCCACCTCACCAACAACGTCGGCGTGCTGGTGACTGCGGTGGGTTCGCCCTTCAACAGCCTGAAGGATGTGCTGGACGCGGCGGGTAAATCGCCCGAGAACGTCAGCATGGGCCTGTATGGCAATACCTATCGTCTGGGCGCCCGGGTGCTGGCCAAACGCGCAGGTGTTGAGTTCAACGATATTCCCTATAAAGGCTTCGGGCCGACTGTCAACGACGTCATAGGCGGCACCGTTGACGTGGCATGGGTTGATCTGGGTGGAGCCCTGCCGCTGATTCAGTCCGGCAAGCTGCAGGCGCTGGCGGTAGGCAGCAATGAGCGCCTGGATATCGTGCCTGATGTCCCAACCGTGGCGGAAAGTGGTTTTCCGGGCTATTCGCTCTACATTTTCGTGGGCTATGGCGTTCATACCAACACGCCTCAGCCTGTTTACGAAAAGCTTGAAGGGCTGCTGCAGCAGGTGGTGGCTGAACAGGCGTTTCAGGATGCCCTGACCCGCCACGCAGGCACGCTGTTCGTTGGCAAGCCGGGCCAGCCTTTTGCCGACACCATTGCGAACGACCTCAAGATCGCCAAGGAAGTTGTGTCCAACTAAGCGCATGCAATGTGGATAGGGCAGGCAGATAATGCCCCATAGAAAACAAGGCCAACTCCTTATGGATGTTGGCCTTGTTGCTTGAGGCTGCGCTGTTTTACAGCGTGGCTTCGGTGCCGAGAATGGCGG
>JAAZDZ010000455.1 GCA_012512545.1 Alcaligenaceae bacterium
CCCTGATAGCTGTTTTCAACGCCCATGGCGTCCAGCCGGCGCCCCATTTCTTCGGCGCGTTCAGAACGGCCCACGCGAATACTGCGCAACCCTTCGACCAGGCCGGTATGCGTATCGTCAACATTCAGGCCCACAACGTGAACGGTATGGCCGGCCCAGGTAACGGAAATCTCCACCCCGGCGATAAAGCGCATGCCCAGCGCCTGCGCCTGCGCACGCGCTGCAGGCACGCCATCCAGAATGTCGTGATCGGTCAGCGCCCATAAGGTCACCCCGTTATCATGGGCGCGACGGGCCACATCCTCGGGTGCAAGCACACCGTCGGACATGGTCGAATGGTAGTGAAGATCGGCTGAGATGATGATGGCATCCTCCGTGAACGACTTAACAGGCGCTGAGAATCAGCGGGCCTGTTCTTCCAGCAAAAATGCGGCAACCGCCTCGACCTGGTCGTCAGAGCGCAAGGTGGGCGCATGCCCAACCCCGGGAAATGTCAAACCACGCGCCAGTACATTGCGCTTCTGCATTTCCTGCAGCCCTTGCTCAGTAAGCAGGTCGGAGGTTTCGCCGCGTATCACCAGCACAGGTTCGGCAAGGCTTTCAAAGCCGGCCCAGAGTACGGCTTCCGCCCCTTTAAGCACCGTGGCGTCCTGTTGGGCGATGGGTTCGGCGATACGCAAATCGTAATGTTTGCGCCACTTGCCATCTTCCTGATTGAAGATGTGGCGCGTCAGTGCTTGCCAGCCGGCGCTGTCGTGCGGGCCAAAGCCCTGCGACACGCTTTTCACATATTCAACCGCCTGCTCGAAGCTGTCAAATATTTCGTCTTTGCCCACATATTCGGCAATGCGGGACAGGCCGCTATCGTTGAGAATGGGGCCGATATCGTTCAGCACCATGCGGCCCAGCGCCAGCGTCTGCGATGTCTTCAGGCAGAATTCCCCCCTGGCCGGACGCAGCGCGGCCGATGTCACCAGCCCGGCCGACAGGCCCATGCCAATCAGCCCGCCCATGGATGTGCCCACCCAATCCAGACGGCCGGGATCAAGCCGTGCAATGAGGGTCAGCATATCGGACACATATTGGGGAATTGCGTAATGGGACGGGTCGATCAGCCAGTCGGAATACCCGCGCCCGACGACATCGGGGCACACCACGCGGTAATCGTTGGCCAGCCGCGCAGCCAGGACGTCGAAATCCCGGCCACTGCGCGTCAGGCCATGAACGCAGAGCAGCACCTTGTCGTTATCCGGGTCGCCCCATTCCCAGTAGGCCATGCGATGCATGCCCGCCGGGCTGGCGCACATTACGTAATTCAAACGGGGTTCAACCACATACCGGCTGGGCACTTCGCTCATTGCATCCTCGTGAGATGGGAAAACGGACTCCTGATTGTAAGCCCAGGGGCTGCCCCCCTTGCCGGACAACCCGAAGCCCGCTCCCATTCACTGCGCGCCCGCCTGTTTACTGCACAAAAAGCAGAGACGGGCATTCCAGCAGCTCGCGTATGCATTGGATGAATTCCGCCGCATGCATGCCATCCACCACACGATGGTCGAAGGATGAAGACAGGTTCATTGTCTTGCGCACCACAATGACGCCGTTTCGGACGACCGGCTTTTCCACCACCCTGTTGACGCCGACAATGGCGACTTCGGGGTAATTGATGACGGGGGTGGACACAATGCCGCCCAAGGCCCCCAGGCTGGTGAGCGTGATGGTGGAGCCCGAGAGTTCGTCGCGGTGCGCCGAACCATTGCGGGCCGCCTGCGCCAGGCGCCGGATTTCATTCGCGCACGCCCAGAGATCGCAGGCTTCGGCATGGCGCAGCACCGGCACCATCAGCCCGGAATCGGTTTGCGCTGCCACCCCCAGATGCACCGGGGCATGGCGCGACACCACGCCTTTTTCGTCATCGTAGCGGGCATTCATCTGCGGGAAGTCGTTGATGGCAAGCACCATGGCGCGCGCCAGGAAAGGCAATAACGTAAGCCTGCCGCGTGCCTCGCCCCAACGTTCGTTCAGCTTCTGGCGCAGGGTTTCGAGTTCCGTGACATCGACTTCTTCTACATAGGTGAAGTGGGGAATATGCCGCTTGGACTGCTGCATTCGTTCCGCAATCTTGCGCCGCAGCCCGACGACGGGGATGTCCTCCACCCCTTCGCGGCGTGTGAAGGCCATGGACGGCGCGGGCGCGGCACCGCCTGCTGCGGCAGCCGCCCCGCTTTGCTGCAGCCAGTTGTCGAGGTCCTGCTGGGTGACCTGCCCTTGCGCGCCGCTGGCAGGAACGGCCTGCAGGTCGATGCCCGCATCCATGGCGCGCCGCCGCACGGCGGGCGAAGCCAGAGGGCGGTCATTCCCGCCCGGCTGCGCGGCCTGAACGG
>JAAZDZ010000456.1 GCA_012512545.1 Alcaligenaceae bacterium
AGAGGCGGGCATTGCATGTCATTCCCATGCCGCCGGTCAATCTTTCTGCCACCGAAATCCGCCAACGTATTGCTGTTGGTCAAACGGTGGAAGGCATGCTGCTCCCCAGCGTGGCACAATACATTCATCAACACGGACTCTATCGGCATTCTGCGGCATAACGCCGCGACACCGGCCCCTTATGGACATACAAAAACAGCAACGCCTGGTCATTGACGCCCTTGAAGACGTCAAAGCCCAAGACATCAAGATCTTCAACACTTCGCACATCACCGGCCTGTTTGATCGCGTGGTCATTGCCAGCGGAACATCCAACCGGCAGACCCGCGCCCTGGCCTCCAGCGTGATGGACGCCGCGCGCGAAAACAATCTGTCCATCCTGGCCTACGAAGGCGAGGAAACCGGCGAATGGGTCCTGGTCGATCTCGGCGACATCGTCGTGCATTGCATGCAGCCCGCCATCCGCCAGTACTACAACCTGGAAGAAATCTGGGGCGGCAAGCCGGTGAACGTCAAACTGCTGCCGCAATCGACCCTGCCCGTCGCGCCGGAAACCTACGATTTCGACGACGAACAAGACGCAGAATGAAGCTGATCGTGGTCGCCGTAGGCGCGCGCATGCCCGCCTGGGTGGATGACGCCTGGAAAGACTATGCCAAGCGCCTGCCGACCGATTGCGCCCTGGAACTGCGGGAAATCAAACCCGAACCGCGCACCTCCGGCAAAACGGCGGCCCAGTTGATGGCCGCCGAGGCCCGGCGCATCGAAGCCGCCCTGCCTTCCGGCTGCCATCGCGTGGCGCTGGACGAGCGCGGCAAAGATGTTTCCACCGTGCAGCTGTCTTCGCGCCTGGAACACTGGCGCACCCTGGGCTGCGACATTGCCTTTCTGATCGGCGGGCCGGATGGCCTCGACCCTGACCTCAAGCGGCAATGCCCTGAGTCTGTGCGCCTGTCTTCCCTTACCCTGCCCCACCCCATGGTGCGGATTCTGTTGGGCGAACAGCTGTATCGGGCCTGGGCTATCATGACAGGACACCCCTACCACCGGGCCTGATTCACCCTTGCCTGAAGGCACCGCCGCCCATGAAGAAACGCCGCACCAAGATTGTTGCAACGCTTGGCCCTGCCAGTTCCAGCCCCGAAAGCATTGAACAGCTGCTGCTGGCCGGCCTGGATGTCGCACGCCTGAATTTTTCGCACGGAACCGCCGACGAACACCGGCAGCGGGTGCGGATGCTGCGCGAAATCTCCAGCCGCCTGGGCCTGCATACCGCCATCATGGGCGACCTGCAAGGGCCGAAAATCCGCATCGCCCGCTTTCGCGATACGCAGGTCACCCTGGAAAAAGGCCAGGCATTCACGCTTTCCAACAACCACCCCTCCACCGAGGGCAACGAGCGCATCGTCGGCATTGATTACCCCAGCCTGGTTCAGGATTGCCGCCCCGGCGACGAACTCCTGCTGGACGACGGCCGCGTGGTTCTGCACGTTGAAAGCGTGGATGATCACGCCGTTCACACCACGGTGGCGGTGGGCGGGCCGCTTTCCAACAACAAGGGCATCAACCGGCGCGGCGGCGGCATTTCCGCCCCCAGCCTGACTGAAAAAGATCACGAAGACATCCGCCTGGCCGCAGAACTGGAAGTCGACTATGTAGCCGTGTCTTTTCCCCGCTATGGCAGCGATATCGAAACCGCCCGCAAACTGGTGCGGGCCGCAGGCAGCCCGGCCTGGCTGATTGCCAAAATCGAACGCGCGGAAGCCGTGGCCGACGATGCCGCGCTGGATTCCCTTATACAGGCCAGCGACGGCGTCATGGTGGCGCGCGGCGATCTGGGCGTGGAAGTCGGCGATGCCCGCCTGGTCGGCATCCAGAAGCGCATCATCCAGCATGCCCGCCATCAGAACAAGCTGGTGATCACCGCTACGCAGATGATGGAATCCATGATTGCCAGTCCTCTGCCCACCCGCGCGGAAGTCTCCGACGTGGCCAATGCGGTGCTTGATCACACCGACGCCGTCATGCTTTCGGGCGAAACGGCTTCGGGCAAATACCCTGTCGAAGCTGTGGCGGCCATGGCGCGCATTGCCCAAGGGGCGGAGCAGGAACCCTCCACCACACGTTCGCAGCATCGCGTGGGGCAGTCGTTCAAGCGTTGTGACGAAACCATTGCGCTGGCCTCCATGTACGCCGCCAACCATTTCAACAGGGTGAAGGCCATTGTCAGCCTCACTGAAACCGGCAATACCCCGCTGATTATGTCGCGCATCCGTTCGGGCGTGCCGATCTACTGCTTCACCCCCCACCCAGCCACGCAAAGGCGGGCCTGCCTGATACGCGGGGTGTATCCCATACCGTTCGATCCGGCAGCTTACCCGCCCGCCGATGTCAGTGAAGCCGCCATTCGCCTGCTTAAAGACCAGGGCATTGTGGCGACCGGCGACTGGGTCATTCTGACAAAGGGCGATTCTTCCCACAATTCGGGCGGCACCAACACGATGAAAATCATCAGAGTCGAATAGCCTTCCATGAAGTTCCCACAGATTTATCTGGCTTCCGCCAGCCCGCGCCGTCATGAAATCCTGACCCAATTGGGCGTGCCGCACAGTGTACTCAGGCTGCCGCCCGCCGCAGGCGAAGACGAGCCTCGCCTGCCGGGGGAAAGCCCGGCTGCTTATGTCGAACGCACGGCCCGCGAAAAAGCGGAACGCGCGCTGGTTTACCTGGAGCAGCAAGACCCCCGGCGCCTGCCGCCCCGCCCCGTTCTGGCAGCCGATACCACGGTGATTCTGCAAGACGATATCCTGGGCAAACCCGCCAATACCGCCGAGGCTCGCGCCATGCTGGCACGCCTTTCGGGCAGCGAACACGAAGTACGCAGCGCTGTTGTGCTGGCCGGACACGGCCGCATGCTGGAAGCGGTATCCATTACCACGGTGCGCTTCGCCGTGCTCAGCCCGGCGGACATCGACGCCTATTGCGCGACCGGCGAACCCATGGACAAAGCGGGCGCCTACGGCATACAGGGCCTGGCGGGCCTG
>JAAZDZ010000457.1 GCA_012512545.1 Alcaligenaceae bacterium
AACCAGTTCTTGTGCGCGCTGGGCGAAACCGGCACCGGCGCCGCGCGCAGGATCAATCACAATCAGCAGTTGCCCGGTGCGCGGAGTCTGGGCACCGGGGTGAGCGTCCCACGAAAACCCGAAAGAAAAGTTGCCGCCTGTCAGCGCCGCTGCCAGCAATTCAACCATCATGGACAGCGCCGAACCTTTATGGCCGCCGAATGGCAGCAAAGCCCCGCCCTCCAGCATGGCTTGCGGGTCGCAGGTGGGCTGGCCATCGCGATCCACGCCATGGTCGGGCGGCAGCTGACGGCCCTCACGGGCAGCAATCTGCACGTCACCATGGGCCATGGCGCTGGTAGCCAGATCGAACACCAGCGGCTCAGCCCCCGCTCTGGGCGCAGCAAAGGCGATGGGGTTGGTGCCGAACAACGGGCGCCTGCCGCCATGCGGCACCACGCTGGCCATGCTGTTGACAAAGGTCAGCGCCACAAAGCCCTGCCGGGCATACGGCTCGACATCGGGCCACAGGGCGGCAAAATGATGGGAATCGTGGATGGCCAGAAGCGCAATGCCCTGACTGCGCACCTTGTCCAGCAACAGCGGCTGCGCCGCCTGGTGAGCCGGTTGCGCAAAGCCATTGCGCGCATCCACAGACACAAAGCCCGGCGCCGCATCCGTGACAACCGGCACGGCATGACCATCGACCCAGCCACTGGCCAGGGTGGATACATAGCCCGGCATGCGAAATATGCCATGGCTGTCCGCGCCATCCCGCTGCGCCTCAGCCACATTGCGGGCCAATATGGCCGCCACTTCAGCCGCAGCGCCATGGCGCTCAAAAATGCGGACCAGCAGCGCCTGCAACTCTGCCAGCGGCATGCGGACGCCGCCACTTGTTTCCGGCTGGCCGGTCATTCTTTGATTCTGCATGTCTCCCCCCATGATTCCGTGCAATGCCCGCCCCCGCCGGGCCTCTTCCCGCCAGGGCTCACGCTGGATTGTGACACGCCGACGCCCTGAGCACGAACGGCACGAAGGACATGCATCCTTCGTGCCGTTCATCAACTCATGAAAGGGCGTTTAAACCAGATGTTCGCCTTTGCGCTGGGCCTTGCGGAAATCCTTCCACACGCCTCGCGCCAGCACCAGCAGCACCAGTGCGGACATTACAGGCCACATCAGGACATAAATCGTCAGAATGGTGGTATTCATGGAATCCTCCTTATCAAGCCGTCTGGAAGTTGGTGACGCGTTCACCAATCAGGTCGAAGTCGAACTTCTTGCTGCTACGCAGGCTGACGGCCGTACATATGATGGCACTCATGCCATAAGCCAGCAGCGAGCTGAGCAACACCGGATATTCGCGCAGGCCATACAAGCCGGTAGGCAAGGCCGCGAGCGCCGCCACCACGCCCAGCACCAGACCGGCGCGCTTGCCCAGCAGGCCAAACGCCATCAGGCCGATCACCACGCCTGCACCCACACACGCCACAATCTCCGCAGCCAGGCCCAGAGCGCCCGTCAGAGGAATGAAGCCGAAACGGGTCAGCAGGAAAGCGAAGAAAGCGATCAGCACAGAGCTGGTGAACGCAAGGTTGGTCACGCGGTTCCAGTACAGACTGATGATGACCGGGAAAACAATGGCTCCCCACAATGCGCCGACAAAAACCAGCATCGAGAGAATATCCAGTTTCAGGTAGGCAAAGCACACGCCCAGGGCAGTGGCCACAACCATGGTCAGACGGCCAATCCACACCATGGTTTTGGGGTTGGGCCTGCCGCGCGCCAGGTTCTTGCCGTAGACATCCGCCATCATGATGCTGGAAAGCGCCGACAAGTCGGAGTCTGCGGTGGACGAGAGCGAACCAATGATCAGAATAAAGAACAGACAGATCAGCGCTGGCGGCAAATAGGTGGCAGCCATGCCAGGCACCAGATTATTCAGGTCGCCGCCCACCGGCACAATACCCAGCAGCAGAGCCAGAAAGCCCAGCATGCCCATGCCGATCACAATCGAGCCGTAGCCAATGGTGGCGGTAATAAACGTAGGTTTGATCAGGTCTTCACGTACTGCGAAAAGCCGCTGCGCAATGGTCTGGTTGCCTATGGCATAGGCCAGCACCGCTACGAAATAGGGCGCCCCTTGTTCCAGCCAGGCTTTTCTGGAAAAGAAATCAGCCTGCTCAGCATCCAGCCGTTCCCAGCCCTGAACAAAGATTTCGGTTCCCCCAAGCGTGAAAAACAGGAAGGGGATAATGATCACTACGGCCAGTATCATGGCCGTCAGCTGAGCAAAGTCAGTCAGCACCGAAGCCCGGAAACCAGACCACAGGGTGTAGGACAGCACGCCGATGGCGACAATCACCACACCTTGCATGAAGCTGAGTGGCGACAGCATCGACACCAGCGCACCCGCCGCCGTGAAGTTCACCATCAGACTGATGATGCTGCCCAGCACGTTGGAGCCAGCCAGAATCATCTGGCTCCAGCGGCCATGGCGGGCATGCATGATTTCCGCCAGCGTATGCGCTTCGGGCGCCACTTCGCGAAAGCGCCGCCCGAAGGGGTAGATGAACAGAATCATCAACGCGCCCCAGAAACCATAGTGAATGGCACCGGAAACCCCGTATTTGAAGCCCGAACTGGCCGCCGCATAGATGGAGGCCGCCCACACCCAGGTGGCGGTCATGCTGGCAGCAGACATCCCAAACCCGATCGCTCCGTTTGAAGTCATGTACCCATCAGCACTTTCCTCCTTCTGGCCTATTCGCAAGGTCATGAAAAAGGAAAACCCATAGAAACATACAAGCAGCACAAGTACCGTGGTCAGGGACAACTGATACATGCATCCTCCAAAAGCCCTCGTCGCGGTGCATCAAGCCATCTCAGGCGCCAAAAAAAGCGCAAGCCAGTACGGGCCGCGACCACAAGGCGCAGCTGTTCTCTCCGCACTGTGCACGAAGCAACGAAAGCGAATACGTGAATAACGTCCGGTCTGAAAGACTGTGGGGACTTTCAGCGCTGCGGCCATCGGGGAGAATCTGGAACCAGACCCAACCACAAGACCGGGGACGGTGGGACGCCACGCCTGAGCGTGACCAGAACTGCGGACGGCTTTTATTCGTTTGTGCGCGGTGGCGAAACCCCCTGAGCCATACCGCAAGCTTGCGCGGCCTGACCTGCACTGGTAAACGGCGTCCGCCGCTCCAAAGCCCTGAATGTTAGCATCCGAATGATATCAACGTCAACCATTTGACGGCGATCCATCATAGATACAGGCGTTTCCCTATCTGAGCATGGAGCGCCAACGCCAGACGTTTCTGCTTCCAGAAGGGGTGTTTATGGTCGTCGGCCCTGTCACAGATACCGACCGCTATAATGCTGCAACGCACAACGTCCTTTGCCGCCCCTGCCCTATGCAGCGGGGCGGCAACTTGTTTATTTGACCATGCTGACCAAATCCCTCCACCAAGACTGGTTTTCCAATATCCGCGGCGACTTGCTCTCCGGGCTTGTCGTGGCGCTCGCCCTGATCCCGGAAGCCATCGCATTTTCCATCATCGCCGGGGTCGATCCGAAAGTCGGCCTGTACGCTTCTTTCTGTATTGCGGTTGTCATCGCTTTCGCAGGCGGGCGGCCTGGGATGATTTCCGCAGCGACCGGCGCCATGGCGCTTGTCATGGTGACGCTGGTCAAAGACCATGGGCTGCAATACCTTCTGGCCGCCACCCTGCTCACAGGCGTCCTGCAAATCGCAGCTGGCGCGCTGAAGCTGGGCAGCCTGATGCGTTTTGTATCCCGCTCAGTCGTGACCGGCTTCGTCAATGCGCTGGCCATTCTTATCTTCATGGCCCAGCTTCCAGAGCTGATCAACGTCACCTGGGTGGTCTATGCCATGACTGCCGCCGGCCTGGCCATCATCTACCTGCTTCCCTATTTCACAAAGGCCGTGCCATCGCCACTGGTGTGCATTGTGCTGCTCACTGCGGTGGCAATGGCGCTGGATCTGGATATCCGCACGGTAGGCGACATGGGCGAACTGCCAGACAGCCTGCCGGTGTTCCTGCTGCCCGACGTGCCGCTGAATTGGGAAACGCTGACCATCATTCTGCCCTATTCCTTGACCCTGGCCATTGTCGGGCTGCTGGAATCCATGATGACCGCCACCATTGTGGACGATCTGACCGACACCTCCAGCAACAAGAATCGCGAATGTGCAGGGCAAGGGGTTGCCAATATTGCGGCCGGCTTCATGGGCGGCATGGCGGGCTGCGCCATGATCGGCCAAT
>JAAZDZ010000458.1 GCA_012512545.1 Alcaligenaceae bacterium
AAGCAGGCCCAGAGCCGGGTAAAAGCCCTGGCCCGCATGGAAAAGCTCGCGCCCATTCATGCGGAATCAGGCATTGATATCCGCATTCCCGAACCCGACTCCATGCCCGACCCCCTGCTGGTACTCGATGATGTCAGCACGGGGTATCAGCAGGCCGATGGCACGACTCGGGAAGTGCTGAAAAACGTCACCCTTATGGTGCGAGGCGGGGGCCGCATCGGCATTCTGGGCGTAAATGGCGCGGGTAAAAGTACCCTGATCAAAACATTATGCGAGGAACTGCCTGTATTGAATGGCAGGCGGAATGCTTCGCGCGGCCTGGAGATCGGCTATTTCGCCCAGCATCAGCTCGATATGCTGGATGCGGCCTCTACGCCATTGCAGCACATGCTGCGCATTGAGCCGCAGACACGGGAAGTTGAGTTGCGCAGCTACCTGGGCAGCTTTGGCTTCAGCGGTGACACGGTCAACAACCTGGTCGGCCCCATGTCGGGTGGCGAAAAAGCGCGCCTGGCCCTGGCGCTGATTGTGCGGCGCAAGCCGAATCTATTGCTGCTGGACGAACCCAGCAACCACCTGGACGTCGAAACCCGCGAAGCTCTGGCTGCCGCCCTGGCTGAATTCGGCGGCAGCATGCTGCTGGTTTCCCATGACCGCCATCTGCTGCGCACCACGGTTGACAGCTTCTGGATTGTTGCCGACGGCACTGTGAGCGAATTCGATGGCGACCTGGAAGACTACCGCCAATGGCTGGCCGAACGCGGCAGCCAGCAGCGCGCCCAGGAACGCGACAACCGTGCCGCCCAAGCCGGGCAGCAGGGCACGCCTGCCGTAGATCGTCGCGCTCAGCGACGCCAGGAAGCCGAAACCCGCCAGCAGCGCGCCGCCAAACGTCGACCCCTGGAAAAAAACCTTTCAAAAGTAGAAACGGAGATGGAACGCGCCGCCGCACGCATGGCCGAGCTGGACGTTATCATTGCCGACGCCGATCTCTACAGCGATGAGCGTCGCGATGAACGGCTGCGCGTGCTGAACGAACATGGCGAGCTCACCCGCCGCCACGGCGAACTCGAAGAAGAATGGCTGACTCTGCAAGAAGCCCTGGAAACCATCGACCAGGAATTCGCCTGACACCTAAATGGGGTCAGACCCCATTCAAGCGATGATTTCCAGGCGGGCGACTCCCAGCGCCAGGGTTTTCATGCCGACATCGCGGAACTGGATTTGCGCCTGGGCGTCCGTGCCGGCGCCGCTGAGCGAGAGTACGGTGCCTTCGCCAAAGCGTGCGTGGCGCACGCCGGTGCCAATGCGAAATTCCTGGCTGCCCACTGTAACACCTGTGGTTACCGACCTGACGGGCGTGGGCGCCATGCTGGAAGCGCCTGCGGCAAAGCCCCTGCCCCGGCGGAAAGCGCCGCCCCAGGCAGCGGTGCCCGCCGCCGCGATATGAGAGGATTCGCGCGGAGACAGCCATTTCAGGTGCTCTTCGGGAATTTCCTCAAGAAAGCGGGACCGCAGGGCGTAGCGTGTCTGGCCATGCAGCATGCGGCTTTGCGCCAGGGTGAGATACAGGCGTTCGCGAGCGCGGGTGATGGCCACATACATGAGGCGCCGCTCTTCTTCGAGCCCGGCTGATTCCAGCAGGCTGTTTTCGTGCGGAAACAACCCTTCTTCCAGCCCGGTAATGAAAACGACATCGAATTCCAGCCCTTTGGCAGCATGCACTGTCATAAGCTGCACGGCTTCTTCCGAAGCCGACGCCTGGTTCTCGCCTGCTTCCAGCGAAGCATGGGACAGAAAAGCAGCCAGCGGCGACATGGCGGTGGCCGCTGCGCCGGGAAAGGCGGCTTCGTCTTCGCTGACAGGGATGTCTATCGCCCTGCCAGCCGGCAAGCCGTCGTAGCCCTCTTCGCTGCTGAATACGGTGGCGGCATTCACCAGTTCCTGCAGGTTTTCCAGGCGGTCCTGGCCTTCGCGATCGGCCTCGTAGTGCGCGGCCAGGCCGCTTTCCCGCACGACCTGTTCGATGAGTTCGGGCAAGGTCAGCGCCTGGGCGTCATGCGCCAGGCTTTGAATCAGCGAAGCAAAACGGGCCACTGCGGCGCCCGCCCTGCCCGGCACCAGAGGCGATGCCCGGTACAGGCTGCTGCCTTGTTCCCGGGCGATATCGGTGAGCTGCTCGACACTGCGCGCGCCGATACCCCGGGTGGGGAAGTTCACTACCCGCAACCAGGAGGTATCGTCGTGCGGGTTATCGAGCAGGCGCAGATAAGCCAGCGCATGCTTGATTTCCTGGCGTTCAAAAAAACGCAGGCCGCCATAGACACGATAGGGAATTCGCGCCGAGAACAAAGCGTGTTCCAGCACCCGCGATTGCGCGTTACTGCGGTAAAGCAGCGCGATTTCGCTGCGGCTGCGCCCATCGTTCACCAAGGCGCGGATTTCTTCCAGCACCCACTGGGCTTCCAGGAGATCGGACGCCTGCTCTGTCACCCGGATAGGCTCGCCATGGCCTTGTTCCGTCCAGAGGTTTTTGCCCAGACGCCCGGTATTGTTTTCAATCAGGGCGTTGGCGGCATCAAGAATATGCCCATACGAACGGTAATTCTGCTCAAGCCGGATAACGTTTCCGTGGGCGTAATCGCGTTCGAAATCAGCCATATTGCCCACATTCGCGCCACGAAATGCGTAAATGGACTGGTCGTCATCGCCCACGGCGAACACGGCCGCCCCGCCCCCTGCCAGCAGGGTGATCCACTTGTACTGCAGGGTGTTGGTGTCCTGGAATTCGTCGATCAGAATATGGCGGAAGCGGCGCTGGTAGTGCTCGCGCACTGGCGCGTTGTTCTTCAACAGTTCGTAAGCGCGCAACAGAAGCTCGGCGAAATCCACCACCCCTTCGCGTTCGCACTGGGCCTGATAAAGCTCGTAAATTTCCACCATACGGCGCCGGAAGGCATCGTGCGCTTCCACAGCATGCGGCCGCAGCCCTTCTTCCTTGGCCCCGCTGATAAAGCGCTGCACATCGCGCGGCGGGAATTTTTCGTCGTCGATATTGCTGGCCTTCAGCAAACGCCTGATGGCCGCGAGCTGATCCTGGCTGTCGAGAATCTGGAAGGTCTGCGGCAGCCCCGCATCGCGGTGATGCGCCCGCAACAGACGGTTGCACAAGCCATGGAACGTGCCTACCCACATGCCGCGTGTGTTGATCGGCAGCAGACTGGTGAGCCGGGTCAGCAGTTCGCGGGCGGATTTGTTGGTAAAGGTCACGGCCAGAACGCCGCCCGGGCTGACCTGGCCAGTTTGCACCAGCCAGGCGATACGGGTAGTGAGCACGCGGGTTTTACCGCTACCCGCTCCAGCCAGTACCAAAGCATGTTTAGCAGGAAGCTGGACGGCTTCCTGCTGTTGTGGATTCAGCCCTTCTATCATGCCGCGTAGCGGCGCAGACGCAAGGCGAATTGCTCCAGACTTTCAATGCCGCTTTGCTGGGCACGTGAGCACCATTCCTGCAGATCGGCCAATAGTTGTTCGCTGCTGGCGCTGGAGCTTTCCCAGAGGCGGGCGAGTTCAGCGCGCATTTTCACCATGGTGGAAAGCGATTCGTGCTGCGCCAGCGCAGACTCGATTTCAGCCCGTTGCGCAGGCGCCAGTTTGTCGTCGTCGCGGGCCAGCAGCTTCTGAGCGCGCTGCAGCAGGGCGATGTTGGCGGTATCGCTGGCGGAATCCTTCAGGGAATGAAGTTCCTGCGCGGCAGCCTTGCGCACCATGCGGGTGTACTTGGCCAGAATTTCGTAGCGGTGTGTGATGACCGCCTGCAAGGTGGCGAGATCGACTGCGCTTTTGGAGGCTTCGACCTTCAGGCGCGGGGCGACCCGGCGAATGGTGGCCAGCTTGAAAAACGCCAGGGTGCGGATATACAGCCAGCCGATATCGAATTCCCACCACTTGGCGGAAAAACGGCATGACGTGCCATGGGCATGGTGGTTGTTATGCAGTTCTTCGCCGCCGATGATAATGCCCACCGGAAATACGTTGGTGCTGGTGTCGGGGCTGGAATAGTTGCGATAGCCGATATAGTGGCCCAGGCCGTTTACGACGCCCGCCGCCCAGAAAGGAATCCAGGCCATCTGGATGGCCCAGACGGTAAGCCCCAGGACGCCGAACAGGGCGAGATCAATACCCAGCATGATGAGAATGCCCAGGGCGCTGTGGCGCGAATACAGATTGCGTTCGAGCCAGTCGTCGGGGGTGCCATGACCAAAGCGCTTGAGTGTTTCGGCGTTGGCGGCTTCGTCGCGATAGAGTTCGGCGCCACGGAAGAACACCTTGCTGATGCCGTAGACCAGCGGCGAATGAGGATCGCCTTCGCGTTCGACATAAGCGTGGTGCTTGCGATGGATGGAGACCCATTCCTTGGTGACCATGCCGGTGGTCAGCCACAGCCAGAAGCGAAAGAAATGCATGACCGCGGGGTGAAGATCGACCCCGCGATGCGCCTGGCTGCGATGCAGAAAGACTGTCACCGAGACAATGGTGATGTGCGTCAGCCCCAAGGTAATGAGGGCGACTTGCCACCATGACAATTGAAGAAGGCCGCCAGCCAGATAATGAAAGACTTGGTCCATATTGGGTAAGTACGGTTCCCCGTTTTGTAAGAATCCTGAAAATTTTACCCTGGATGAACGTCCAGGGATAGCGATATTACAGTTCGGTGTCTGTCAGTTGTGACGCCCTGTTACGGCTTGCGCCTTTGCAGCACGGCGGCGAAGAAGCCATCGGTGCCGTGCAGGTCTGGCCGCAACTGCAGATACGGCCCTTGCATGTCCAGGCCCGGGCAGCGATCCCTGGCAATGGCCGGGGCGTCCAGCAGCTCGAAATCGGCGTTGGCCTGCAAAAAGGCTTCCACCTGCTGTTCGTTTTCTTCCGGCAATAAAGAGCATGTGGCATACACCAGCCGCCCGCCGGGCGCCACACACGCCGACGCCTCCCGCAAAATGCGTTGCTGCAGCTGCTGGAATTCGCCCAGGGATTCGGGGTGCTGACGCCATTTGAGATCGGGATTGCGGCGTAAAGTTCCCAGGCCGGAACATGGAGCATCGACCAGCACGCGCTGTGCCTTGCCTCTGAGCCGTTTGACCCGCTGATCAGTCGAAGGTTCGATCACCACAGGCACAATATTGGACAGGCCGCTGCGCGCAAAGCGCGGTTTGGCCCGCGCCAGCCGGGCTTGGGAAATATCAAAGGCATACAGCCTGCCGGTCGAACGCATCAGCGCCCCCAGCAGCAGTGTCTTGCCGCCTGCTCCGGCGCAGAAGTCGATAACCATTTCGCCGCGTTTGGGCGCCATCAGCGACACCAGAATCTGGCTGCCTTCGTCCTGGACTTCGATTTCACCCTTCTCGAATTGCGGCCAGCGCGTCACCGAAGGCCGACCCTTGAAACGGATGCCCCAGGGGCTGTACGGCGTGGCTTGCGGTTCAAAACGCGCCGCCGGGCCGCTCATGAAGCCAGCCATGACGTCTTCGCGCGTCACCTTCAGGGGGTTGACGCGGATATCAAGGGGCGCGGGCTGGTTCAAAGCCGCCACCAGACTGTCGCTGTCGGGCAGCGCTGCCAGTTTTTCGTCCAGCCAGTCTGGCAGGCTTTCGCGTATGGCGCGGGGCATGGCCTGCAAGTCTATGCGACGGATATGCTCAAGCCAGGCTTTTTCCTGGGCTTCAAGCCCGGGCTGCAGGAATTCAGCAGACCAGGTGGCATCCAGCCCCAGAATGGCCAGACGCCGCGCCGCCGGGCCGCTGCCGCTTTCCGCCAGATTGCGATAGCGCCGCAGATGGCGCAACACATTGAATACGGCTTCTGTCACTTCAGCGCGGTCGCGCACGCCCATTTTGGAATGGCTGCGCATCCAGCGCGACAGCACCTGATCGGCGGGATGCTGCCACTGCAGAATCTCGCCCAGCACACTGCGTACCTGTTCAATACGCGCAATGGCGGGAA
>JAAZDZ010000459.1 GCA_012512545.1 Alcaligenaceae bacterium
GAACAGGCGGCCTGCCAGTGCCGTAAAGAGAAACAGCGAGAATGCTGAAAGCACCAGCAGGACAGTCAGGTAAATGATGTCCTGCGGCCACAGCACCATGCCGAAGATATAGAACTTGCGGGCGCCAAGATCGAACAGAACGGCCTGGCGGTCGTTCCATTGCAACCAGGGCAGCCCATAAAAAATGATTTGCGTGAAGTAAACCAGCGCGACACGCCATTTGGCGAAATAGCCGGTGACCGAGCGCGGATAGATTTTATTCCGCACATCGGCCAGCGCTTTTTCAACAACGGGCGAGGACCCACCCCCCGGTCTCGAGATCGGTTGAGGCTGCCACTGGGGGGCTTCACCTTCACCTTCGTTTCGGGGCCTGACGGTGGGTGCCTGACTACTCATTACTAGTACTTACCTTCGATTGAATGCTTCAGTTAGCTGCTGCGACAACATTGCCATCGCTGTTCGACAAACCCCAGACCCAGGCCGCCAGCAGGCGAATCTGGTCTTCGGTCAGCAGGTTCTTCTGTGGTGGCATGATGTTCTCACGCCCGTTCAGAATGGTCTGGACGATGGAGGCTTCCGAACTGCCGAACAGCCAGATATCGTCGGTCAGATTGGGAGCGCCCAGAACGGGGTTGCCTGTGCCGTCGGCACCATGGCAAGCCACGCAGAACGCATCAAAATGACGCTTGCCAGCCACAAGACGCATGGGATCATGGGCCAGGCCGGACAGCGAACGAACGTATTGTGCGGTGTCGGACGCTTCTGCCGGGTTGAGCTGGGAACCCCATGGGGGCATCATGCCATGACGGCCTTCCGTAATGGTATGCGTGATCTGCTCAGGCTCGCCCCCCCAGATCCAGTCGTTATCCGTCAGGTTGGGGAAACTGGCCGCGCCGCGGGCATCGGAACCGTGACACTGCGCGCAGTTGTTCAGGAACAGGCGCTGACCGATTTCACGGGCGCCGCTGTCCTTCGCAACTTCCTCGAAGGACATTTCCGCATAACGGGCGTAGATCGGAGCAATACGTTCCTGCAGCTCGATCTGATGCGCCCGCACTTCACGAGCGGAGCTGTAGCCCGTTGCGCCCGGGCCGAAACCCAGCGCCGGATACAGGGCGAACATGCCCAGAGCGACCACACACAGCAGAATGAACATGACGGTCCACCAGCGTGGAATCGGATTGTTCAGTTCAGTGAGGTCGCCATCCCAGACGTGGCCGGTATCTTCGACCTCGTCAATTTCGCGCTTGAGCCAGGCCCGCTGCGAAAACAGCAGGATCAGACAGAACACGACGCCACCAAGGGCCAGCGTTGCAATCCAGTAGCTCCAGAAGCTACTTACAAAATCGTTCATGGAAGCTCCTAATTCTTTTTATCTGTTGCGCCTTCGTCAGGCAGAGCGAAGGGCAGCATGGCCGCTTCGCGGTTTGCCTGTGCCCGGCCACGCGAGAATGCCCACCAGCAGATGCCGAGGAATGTGGCCATTGCCAGAATGGTTGCAAGAGCGTTGATAATGGCAATCATTGCTGGCCTCCCTGAGCGGTGATGTCAGCAGGCTGCTCGCCACCCTGGAGAACAGCGCGCTCAGCCGCTGCGCGGCCTGCAACACCCAAGCCTTGCAGATAGGCAACGATGGCGTCTTCTTCCGTCTTGCCGACCAGGGCATCAGGCGCGGTTTCGATCTGCTCTTGGGTATACGGCACGCCCAGACGGGTCAGTGCGCGCATGCGGGCAGATACATTGGTGCCTTCCACCGTATTGTGCTGCAACCATGGGTAGGCCGGCATATTGGACTCGGCGACCACTGCGCGCGGATCGCGCAGGTGGACACGGTGCCAATCGTCGGAGTAGCGCTCGCCTACGCGGGCGAGGTCAGGGCCGGTACGCTTGGAACCCCACAGGAAGGGGTGTTCGTACACGCCCTCGCCTGCCAGCGAATACGGACCGTAGCGCTGCACTTCGGAGCTGAGCATGCGGATCTGCTGCGAGTGGCAGCCCACGCAGCCCTCGCGGATGTAGATGTCGCGCCCGACCAGCCGCAGCGGGTCGTAGGGCTCGACGCCCTCGGTCGCCACGGTGGTGGAGTGCTGAAAGAACAGCGGCACGATCTGGGCCAGGCCAGCAAAAGAGATGACCAGGAAGCTGAAGAACATCAGCCAGCCCACGTTGGTTTCGATCAGCTTGTGCGAAAAGAATTTAGTTTTTTCTTGCGCCATTTTGAAAATTCTCCTAGGCGGTGGCCGGTGTCGCGCTCGCAGGCGGGATACGCAGAGCAGGGTCACGCGCATCGGGGCTGTACAGGGGAACCTCGGGGTTCACGCCCTTGACGCCAATGCGTACGGTCATGAGTGTGTTCCAGAGCATGATGACAATGCCAGCCAGGAACATGAGGCCGCCCAGCAGACGGATGGCATAGAACGGATAGGTCGCCTTGACCGCCTCGACGAAGGAGTAGGTCAGCGTGCCATCGGCACCCGTGGCGCGCCACATCAGACCTTGCATCACGCCGGCAATCCACATGGCAGCGATATACAGCACCACGCCAAGGGTTGCGATCCAGAAGTGGACTTCAATCGCCTTCACGCTGTACATGCTGGTGCGGCCGAACAGGCGCGGAATCAGGTAGTACAGGGAACCGATGGTGATCATGGCC
>JAAZDZ010000460.1 GCA_012512545.1 Alcaligenaceae bacterium
ATTTCATACTGCGCCATTTTCGCCTTGATCTCGGCTACGATTTCTGCAATTTCGTTTTTCCTGACCTGTTCCGCCTGCTGCATCAATGCTTCGGCTTGGGCTTTCAATTCGAGGTAAGTAGCCATTATGCTTCCTATGAAGATGGATGATGGATTGAAAACCGCAAGATTAACATATGGAATGGGTCTAACGAAACAGAACGTTAATCTTCAATCCCTTAATTATTGTAATTATCGAACTGCGGGCGTTCAATAGATTGAAACGCGAAGCACAAAAAAAACCGCAATGTGTTTGAACATGCAGGCTTCTGTATTTATCTGAGCCGGTTCGCATCTTCGATATTTACATCTTCGAGCATATCGGAAAACCGCTGAATAGCAGTCGTGGGCGAAACAGTCTCTGAAATTGATCGCGAAGATCTTGATCCGATCACCACTCTGCCCCCCCACCGCAGTCAGAACGCAGGAATATCGTGCATTTACCACCTTAATAAACAGCGTCTGGAGCTGCGGCGACGGTAAAACCACCGCCGCCTGTATCAAGCATTTACGATGCGGGCAGTAATTCGCCTTCCTCCCAGCCTCCGCCAAGCGAGCGATACAGCTGAACCAGGTTCAGCTGCTGTTCCGCACGCGTGGCCAACAGAGATTGCTGGGCATTGAACAGCGTACGCTGAGCATCCAGAACCTGCAGGAAACTGTCGATACCCGTTTCGTACCGGTACGAAGACAGCGTATGAGTGCGCTCCGCCTCTTCCACCAGGTCTTCCTGCGCCTCCAACTGATCGACATAGCGGCTGCGGGCCACCAGGGCATCCGCTACCTCACGGAATCCAGTCTGAATCGCACGCTCATATTGATTGATGCGAATATCGCGACGGACTTCCGCCAGGTCAAGGTTTGCCTGCCGGTTGCCAAAGTCGAAGATGGGCAGATCAAGCCGGGGAAAGAAGGACCATGCCCCCGTACCGCTGCTGAACAGATTGGAAAGATCCGCGCTGGCTGTGCCGGCAGAGCCCGTCAGCACGATGCGCGGGAAGAAAGCGGCACGCGCTGCACCGATGCTGCCATTGGCGGCCCGGATGGTGTGCTCAGCCGCCAGAATATCCGGTCGGTTCAACAGGACATTGCTGGGCAAGGCAGAAGGAATGTCTGCCAGCTTCACAACGCTGCCCAGGTCTTTGGGCGCGGCGGTCAGTTGCAGGGTTTCCGAGCTGCCGGTCAGGAACTGCAGCGCATTGATGTCCTGCTGCACCAGCCGGTCGAACTCGGCTGTACGGCTGCGGGCATCATGCAATGCACCCTTGGCCTGGCTGACATCCAGCTGCGTGGCCACGCCTACCTGATACTGACGCTCTACCAGATCGACGGTGCGTTCCCGTGTGGCCTGGGTATTCTGCGCCAACTCAAGCAACTGGCTATCCACCACCCAGCTCAAATAAGCACTTGCTACCTCAGACACCAGACTGATATGAGCACTGCGACGCGCTTCTTCGGTGGCCAGATAGCTTTCCAGAGCCTCGGTGCTCAGGCCGCGCAGGCGTCCGAAGAAGTCCAGCTCATAGGAAGCCATCACACCGGCCGCATACTGGCCGGAAGTGGTGGTGCTGCCAGTGGGAGAAAGGTCACCCGGCGTGCGCTGACGCCCGCCTTCGCCGTAGGCCCCGACAGTCGGCAATAGCGTCGAACGCTGGATACGGTACTGCGAACGGGCCGCCTCGACATTCAGCACCGCTTCACGCAAGTCGCGGTTGTGCTCAAGAGCCGTTTCGATCAAACCCTGCAGTTGCGGGTCGATGAAGACATCCCGCCAGCCCTGCAAAGAAATCGCAATATCAGCGACCGGAGCGCCTTGCCGCGCTTCCCCGATGGTTGAAGGAACCGGCGCCACAGGCTGTTGATAATCCGGGGTCAGAGAGCAGCCCGCCAGGACAGCCAGCAGGCTGGCGACCACCAGCGACCTGACCTTGAACCGGCCCGGACCGCTGCCCGATGCCACGCTTGGATTCGTTATTGTATTCATGACGACAGAGCCTCCGGTTCCTGCTTGCCGGCGTCATCAGCCGACTTTTTGCGCTTGAAGATGCTGCTCACTACTACGAAGAAGAGCGGCACGAAATACACTGCCAGTACGGTTGCAGCGATCATACCGCCGATCACGCCCGTACCCACAGCATGGCTGCTGCCTGCACTGGCCCCGCTCGCGATGGCCAGAGGCACCACACCCAGGATAAACGCCAGCGACGTCATGATGATGGGCCGCAGACGCAGTCGTGCTGCTTCAATCGAAGCTTCGACCAGGCCCATGCCTTCTTTCTGGTGAAGATCACGGGCGAACTCCACGATCAGAATGGCGTTCTTGGCGGCCAGACCCGCCGTTGCCAGCAAACCAATCTGAAAGAATACGTCGTTACCCAGGCCGCGCATCAGCACGGCAGCTGTCGCCCCCAGCACACCCAGGGGAATCACCAGCATGACGGAAGCGGGGATAGACCAGCTTTCGTACAGTGCAGCCAGACACAGAAAGATCACAATCGCCGACAGCAGGTAAAGCATGGGAGCCTGGTTGCCGGTCGCACGCTCTTCGTATGACAGACCGGCCCATTCGACCGTGAAGCCTTGGGGCAATCTCGAGGCAATCTCCTCGACAGCCGTCATAGCATCGCCGGAACTGAAGCCCGGAGCCGGTTCACCCAGAATTTCAACCGCAGGCAAGCCGTTGAAACGGTCCAGACGCGGTGAACCGATAATCCACTCACCCGTAGCGAAAGCCGAGAACGGCACCATTTCGCCATCGACGTTACGCACATACCACTTGTTGAAATCTTCAGCCGTTACACGAGACGAGGGCATGCCTTGTACGTAGACCTTCTTGACACGATCGCCGTCGAGGAAGTCATTGACGTAGGCCGAACCCCAAGCGGCGGACATGGTGGCGTTGACATCGGCCAGAGACAGCCCCATGGTGCGTACCCGTTCATCATCAATAATGATCTGATACTGGGGTTCGTCATTCATGCCGTTAGGGCGCACCATGGTCAGCGCCGGGTGCTGAGAGGCTTCATACAAGAACTGATCGCGTGCCTGCATCAGGGCATCGTGGCCCAGGCCGCCACGGTCTTGCAGATAGAAGTCGAAACCGGTTGCGTTACCCAATTCCTGAATCGCGGGCGGCGCGAAGGCGATCACGACCGAGTCACGATATTGGGAAAAAGCAGCGTTGGCTCTTGCCACCACCGAGAACACGTCCTGCCCATCCCCCTCGCGGTCGGCCCAAGGCTTCATCTGAACAAACAGCGCTGCGGAACTTTGGCCGCGACCCGCGAAGTTGAAGCCATTGACTGCCATCATGCCTTCGACGCTTGCACCTTCCTCGGTAAGCAGATAGTCGGAGATGCGTGTCAGGACTTCTTCCGTTTGCTGACTGCCGGAGTTTTCCGGCAATTGCACCTGCACCACGAAGTTGCCCTGGTCTTCATCCGGAAGGAAGGAGGTGGGAATCTTATTGAACATAAAACCGGCGGCGGCCACGATGACCAGATACACCAGCATGAACGCGCCCTTGCGCTTCAGAACGTGGCCGACACCACGCTCGAACTTGTTGGTGCCGGAATCGAACTTGCGGTTGAACCAGCCGAAAAAACCCCGTTTGGGTTGATGGCCTTTTTCCAGGGGCTTCAACATCGTTGCGCACAAAGCAGGCGTAAAGATCAAAGCCACAAGTACCGATATGGTCATGGCCACCACAATAGTGATGGAGAACTGACGGTAGATCACCCCGGCCGAGCCGCCAAAGAAGGCCATGGGCACAAACACCGCCGACAGCACCAGGCCGATACCCACCAGCGCCCCCTGCAACTGCCCCATGGACTTGATGGTGGCTTCCTTGGGCCCAAGGCCGTCTTCAGCCATGACCCGTTCGACGTTTTCCACCACCACAATGGCGTCGTCAACCAGCATCCCGATCGCCAGCACAAGGCCGAACATGGTAAGAATGTTCAGGTTGAACCCGGCCATCGACATGACGGCAAAGGTACCCAGAACCGTCACAGGCACGGCCAGCGTTGGAATCAGGGTGGCGCGGATGTTCTGCAGGAATAGATACATCACCAGCGTCACCAGAATGATGGCTTCGATCAGCGTCATGACCACGCTTTTCATGGAGGCTTCCACCACCGGCGACGTATCGTAGGGGTAAACCACCTTCAGACCAGGCGGCAAAAAGGGTTCCTGAGACTCCAGAACTTCCTTCACGGCTTCGACGGTATCCAGCACGTTCGCACCGGTTGCCAGGCGCAGCGCCAGACCGGCAGCAGGCATATTGTTGTACTTGGCCGAAATAGAGAAGTTCTCGGAATCGAGACTGACTTCGGCAACGTCAGAAACTCGCACTTGCGAACCATCGCGGTTCACCTTCAGCAGAATGTTCTCGAATTCTTCTACAGTCTGATAGCGAGTCTTGCCATTGACCGTAGCCGAAAGCACCGCACCTTCAACAGACGGCCTGCCGCCCAACTGACCAGCCGATACCTGAACGTTCTGTTCCTGGATGGCGGCAATGATATCGCCGGGTGTCAGCGCGTAATTATTCAGCTTGGCAGGGTCCAGCCAGATACGCATAGCGTTCTGGGCACCCAACGCCAAGAAGTCACCCACCCCGGGCGCCCGCACAATGGTGTCCTGCAGATTGGAAATGAGATAGTCGCCAATCTCAAAGCTGCTCATTGAGCTATCTTCTGAGACCAGCGCACCAATGAGCATGAAGTTGATCTGGTACTTTGCAACCCGCATGCCCTGGGCCTGAACCTCCTGAGGCAGCAGCGGCATGGCCAATTGCAGCTTGTTCTGAACCTGCACCTGCGCGATATCGGGGTCGGTACCCTGATCGAAGGTGACGATCATCAACATACTGCCGTCGTTGTTACTCTGGGTCTGGATATAGCGCATGCCGTCCAGGCCGTTCATCTGTTGCTCAATCACTTGGGCAACCGTATCCTGCACGGTCGTGGCAGACGCACCCGGGTAAATCGAGTAGATGGATACCGCGGGTGGCGATACGTTGGGGTATTGGCTGACCGGCATTCCCAGCAGCGTCAGCACCCCCGCCAACATGGCGGCGATAGCCAGCACCCAGGCAAAAATGGGCCGGTGAATAAAGAAATTTGACATGAATCAGTGACCTCCGGCTTATTGCGCAGGAGCAGATGTCGTCTCGGTGCTGTCAGCAGTTTCCTGAACCGTCACCTCGACTTCCCCACCCGGCCGTACTTTCTGACGACCTTCAACCACCACACGGTCACCATTCTGCAAGCCCTCGGTAATCACCCACTGGTTGTTGACCATACGCACGTTTCGCACCTGACGCGCCTCGACCCGGTTCTCCGCATCCACAACATAAACGGTGGACATGTCATTACCGAGCATCAAAGCCTGATTGGGCAGCAGGTACACACCACTGACCTGGCCGCTGTCAATCTGGGCATGGACGAACATGCCGGGCAACAGATCGCGCTCAGGGTTGGGGAACTGGGCACGGATGGTGACACTACCGGTACCTTCAGAAACCTCCACTTCGGAGAACTGCAGCGTACCTTCGTGTTGATAGATAGAACCGTCCTCCAGGTGCAGCTTCACACGAGCGGCACCCTCAGCGTTCTGCCGGACTAAACCGTCAGCCATGGCCTTGCGCAGCCGCATGATTTCCACAGACGATTGCGTTACATCCACATAGATGGGATCAAGCTGTTGGACAGTGGCCATCGCATTCGGCTGGCCGTTGATGACGAGCGCCCCTTCAGTGACAGCAGAACGACCGATGCGTCCTGAAATGGGGGAAAGCACCTTGGTGTAATCAAGATTGATGCGTGTAATTTCCACTTCCGCCTGGGCTTGCAGATAGGCGGCCTGGGCGTCATCGTGCGCCTGGCGGCTGACGGCATTCACCTTGGACAACTCTGCGTAGCGTTTTGCCTGTAGTTCAGCAGTACGCAGATTGGCTACCGCTTTCTTGTGCGCCGCCTGGTAGGTGGCGTCATCAATCTGGTACAGCTGTTCCCCTGCTTCAACTTCCGAACCCTCTGTAAAGAGCCGCTTTTCCACAATGCCGTTCACCTGCGGCCGGACTTCCGCCACGCGGAAAGCCCGGGTGCGTCCGGGGAGTTCGTTCATCACAGTCACCGAAGTCGATTTCATCTCCTGAACCGTGACTTGCGGCGTCATTTGTGGAGGAGGCGCGCCAGACTCCTGGCCGCATGCTGTTAGAAGAAACACAGCAGCCCCTGCAGTCAGGATATGCCGCCGGGCGGGCAAAAAGCTGTGCTTTACGTTGTTGTTCACGTTCACCTCGTCATGAATTTGGTGGCCGGCCCGCCTTCGCATATAGCGTCGCACGTATGTACCGCACAATGGGTAAGTCAACCGGGAAGCGGTAACTATACCATTTAATGGGCAGCCCAACCATTAAGAGGTACACTGCAGATATATTGCATATCTTTATCAGGCAACCGTCCAGGACACCTACATGAAAAAAGAAACGGCATCTCAAACGGAAGCACGCGGCGGTGTGCAGGTCGTCTCACGCGCTGCAGCCATCATGCGCGCATTAAGTGTCCATCCGGGAGGAATGAGCCTCTCAGCCATTGCGCAAGAAGTGAATCTGCCTCGCTCAACCGTGCAGCGCCTGGTGACTGCACTAGAAATCGAAGGGATGGTGGACGCAAAAGGGCCGAACGGTGGCACACGACTGGGGCCGACCATCTCTTCCCTGCTTGCAACAGCACACGCAGACATGGTGGTGTTTGGCCGGCATCGGCTCAAGCTGCTGCTAGATGAGGTGAACGAAACAACAAGTATCATCGCAGCAGTGAACGCCCAGAGCATGGTGCTTGAAACCATGGCCACCGATCATGTTTTGCGCGTGGTTCTTAACCCTGGCTCTCAGGCCCCGCTTCACGTATCCGCAGGCGGCAAAGCCTTGCTGTCCGCTTACGACGACGATCTGATTGATGCTCTATTCTCAAAGGAATTGCCATCGCTCACCTCTCACACGCTCAAGCGCCGGGCAGACCTCGTCACCCAAGTGCAGAAAGCTCGCGCTGAAGGTATCGCTTCCGCCAGAAATGAGCACACTATGGGCATCAGTTCCATGGCTACCGTAGTGAATACGCCAATGGGGGTCTATGCGTTTGAAGTGACTCTGCCGGATGTCCGTTTCGATGAGCGCGCAAAAGAAATAAAAGAGATCATGCTCGTCCACAAAGAACTGCTTCTTAGCGATGTCTGGCACTATGACGAAAACAGGCCAGAGGGCGCACTGGGCATTCAGTCAGCACAAGATTAGATTCAAACCCCCCAAGGGCGGTTCATTTTCAATGTGACGGGTAAATGACGGCCAGATGATTTCAAGTTGTCGGACCAGCCAAGAAAGTATATATTTATAGTAGATACTTTTATAGGAAAGTACAGCTATGAGCACAGCTAAACTCTTCATGACAGGCAGCAGTCAGGCGGTACGCCTTCCTAAGGCATTTCGATTCGAAGGTACCGAAGTAGAGATTTTTCGTCGCGGCGACGAAGTCGTCCTGCGCCCCCGGCCCTCAACAGGCGCAGCGGTATTTGATGTGCTTGCCGCACTACCGGACGACTTCATGGAGGACGGCCGTGACGACACGCCGGCCCAAGAAAGGGAGTCTCTCTGAATGACTGTCCGCTATCTGCTGGATACCAATATCTGCATTTATATCGCCAAGCACAATCCGCCGACAGTTCGCGCCCGCTTTGAAACGCTCGCCGCCAATGAGTTGGCCATGTCAACGATCACGTATGGTGAGCTGCGCTATGGCGCAGAGAAAAGTCAGGCACGCGCCAAGGCGCTGCGTGTCGTCAATCAATTAACCTCAGTGATTCAGATTGCTAAGCTGGATGCTGCCGCCGCCGAGCAATATGGCCTGATCCGGGCCTCATTATCCAGGCAGGGCCGAATCATCGGCAACAACGACCTGTGGATTGCAGCCCATGCAAAAGCCATGGGCTGGACCGTGGTGACCAACAACGTAAGAGAGTTTGAGCGGATCGAAGACCTGAAAGTGGAAAATTGGGTCTAGTCCTGACGGACGCCGACACTTATCAGCCTGCTGGGGCAGTACCCACTGGTGTTGAACGTAAACCCCGAGATCGCGGCGCAGTCTGTCGATGAACTTCTGGCGCTGGCCAAGCAGCAGCCAGGCAAGCTTAACTTCGGCAGTGTAGGAACAGGTATCAACCGCACCCGCCATTGCCAGTGCATCGGCAATATTGCGCCGCTGCTTCGTCAAGCGCTGATAGTCCTCAAAGCTCAATAGTACGTGCGCAGGTTTCCCGCGATCAGTGATGAACGCCGGGCCATCATGTGGGGAAGAGCCAGTTGAAGCGCGGCCCAAAAAGGAAAAGCCCTGCAGCGTGTGAGCTGCAGGGCTTTGAACCTGGCGGAGATGGAGGGATTCGAACCCTCGATACGGGTATAAGCCGTATGCTCCCTTAGCAGGGGAGTACCTTCAACC
>JAAZDZ010000461.1 GCA_012512545.1 Alcaligenaceae bacterium
CCTTTTGCTTGTCTTTGTAGTCTTGAATGGCGGCGCGAATGGCATCTTCTGCCAGTAGTGCGAAATGCAGCCGCGCCGTGGGTAAGGCAAGGGCTTCGGCGATGGGCTGGTGAGTCAGGGCCTGGGCCTGCTCAAGGGAGGCACCAACCAGCTTTTCAGCCAGCCACGAGCCTGCGGCAATAAGCGCCGGCGGCCCATAAGCCTGAAAGCGGGTGTCGGTGATGAAGCTATCAGTGACGCTGATCTGCATTCGCAGAACCCCGCCTGTTTCCCGCGTGCCCGCAATTCCTGTTCCCACATTGCCCGCATCGCTATCCAGCCGCCCCGCATGGCGGGGCCGTTCAAAGTGATCGGTCAATAATTCACTATATACCATACGCATGCGGCACCTCTCAGTTTTCCGCTTCCCAGAGGGGCGACAGATTCCGCAGGCGCTCAACCAGATTGCGCACTTCCAGTATGGCCGCGTCGATATCAGCTTCGCTTGTCTGGCGGCCCAGACTGAAACGGATGGCGCTGTGCGCGAGTTCATCGCTGCGGCCCAGGGCTTTCATGACGTAGGAAGGTTCCTGGCTGGCCGATGTGCAGGCCGAGCCGCTGGAAACGGCAATACCTTTAAGACCGGCCAGCAGTGATTCGCCCTCTATGTGCGCGAAGCTGATATTGAGATTGTGAGGCACCCGCCGCTGCAGATCGCCGTTCAACCATATTTGCTCCAGGCTGGACAGCCCGACCCACAGGCGATCGCGCAACGCCTGTATGCGGGGCAATTCCTCGGCCATTTCAAGCCGTGCCAGGCGGAAGGCTTCGCCCATGCCCACGATCTGATGGGTAGCCAGGGTGCCGGAGCGATAGCCTTTTTCGTGGCCACCACCATGCATCTGCGCCTGCAGACGCACGCGCGGCCTGCGCCTCACGTACAAAGCACCCACCCCTTTTGGGCCATACGTTTTGTGGGCGGACATGGACAGCAGATCGACCGGCCACTCGGACAGATCAAGCGCCACTTTGCCTGTGGCCTGGGCCGCATCAACATGAAAAAGCACACCGTGCTTGTGGCAGATTTCAGCCAGGGCGGGAATGTCCTGCACCACGCCGATCTCGTTGTTGACGGCCATCACCGACGCCAGAATGGTATCGGGACGCAATGCTGCGGCAAATTCGGCCGGGTCGAGCAGACCGGATTGCGCAACAGGCAGATAGGTGACTTCAAACCCCTGCCGTTCGAGTTCCTGACAGGTATCAAGCACCGCCTTGTGCTCGGTGCAGACCGTGACAATATGTTTGCCGCGATTCGCATGGAACTGTGCTGCGCCCTTCAGGGCAAGGTTGTTCGATTCAGTGGCGCCGGATGTCCAGACGATTTCACGCGGTTCGGCCTGGATCAGGCGGGCGACTTCTTCGCGGGCATTTTCTACGGCATCTTCCGCTTCCCAGCCGTAACTGTGCGAATTCGATGCAGGGTTGCCGAAACGTTCTGCCAACCAAGGCAGCATGGCTTCAACCACGCGAGGGTCTACAGGCGTGGTCGCTGCGTAATCCAGATAGATGGGGGGCGGGTATTTCAAAGGCGCGATTGCCATGACTCAGACCTTTCAGGCAGGATGGCGGCTCATCAAAGCTTCACCTTTGGCCGCCAGCTGGGCTTTGGTGGCTTCTTCGAGCTGGCGCATGCGCTGCTGATCGACAAGATCCTGCAACGAGACGGAATCCAGATAATCAATCATTTTTCGGTTGAGCGTCATCCAGAGATCGTGTGTCATGCAGGTGGTGGCGCCGGGCGAGCGTCCGACTTTGCAATTGCCCTTGCCGCCGCAATTGGTGGCATCCAGGGGCTCGTCTACAGCAAAAATGATATCGGCCACCGTGATGTTGCGCGCCAGCCTGGCCAGGGAATACCCCCCGCCTGGTCCCCGCACGCTGTCCACGAGTTCGTGGCGGCGCAGCTTACCGAAAAGTTGTTCAAGGTATGATAGGGAAATGTTCTGGCGTTCGCTGATGGTTGCCAGCGTGACGGGCCCGCGCTGTTGGCGCAATGCGAGGTCGATCATGGCAGTAACGGCGAACCGCCCTTTTGTAGTCAAACGCATGACGGATTCCTTCCCCTTATAAAGGCTGGAAAGCATGGCCGCCAGACGTTTATCTCCACGACCATGTCGATGCCCCGATTATAACAAATCCCGAGTAATTTAATAGGGTACTCGGCCGCATTCTGATCGCATACAAGCAAAAACCGCGCTGCGAGCGCGGTTTCTTGGAACCCTGTACGGGGAAATCTGTGTAGCGGGATTCAGGCTGCCTGATATTGCAAGGCGCGCTTGCGCACGAGTTCCATCACGCCCTCACAGGCGTCTTCCAGATAATCGAGCACTTTGGCAAAACCTTCGGGGCCGCCGTAGTAGGGATCAGGCACGGTGGCTTCTTCGTATTCGTTCGAAAAGCGCATCAGAAGCATCAGCTTGTGCTGATAGACCTTGGGACACATTTGCTGCAACGCGGCAAGGTTTTCCCAGTCCATGGCCAGGATGAGATCGAATTCGCGAAAATCATCTGCCTTGACCTGCCGGGCCACATAGCTGGAGAGTTCGTAGCCACGCTTGCGCGCTGCGGCCTGCGAACGAACGTCGGGCGCTTCGCCCACATGATAGGCGTGCGTGCCCGCAGAGTCGACGCTGATCACGCCGTCAAGACCGGCCTCCTCCACGATGTGGCGAAATACGCCTTCAGCGCTGGGAGAGCGGCAAATATTACCCGTGCAAACAAACAGTACCTTGGTCATCTTTGGGGCAGGAAAGTGGTGAATGGGCTTTCTCGTAAGATGGCGGCTGGTAAATGCTGCGCCGCATCGAGAAGGAATATTTAATGGTAAACCCTAGGCAGAATATGAGCAATAGTTACCCACACATAAAGCCAGAAAGAGATTGCAGCCAGATGAAACCGCCGCCTTAAATGTCGCTTAAAACCAACAAAAATACCCTATAAAACCTTATCAATTCAATAAAGCCTGCTCTTTGAGGCGATTCAGGGCGTCGCGCGCTGCTGCAGCCTGTTCGAACTCCAGATTGCGGGCGTGATCCATCATCTGTTTCTCCAGTCGGCGGATTTCCCGCGCCAGAGCCTTGTCGTCGCGCAGCAATTCGGGTGCCACTGCGACCTCTGCCGCCGCCGCTTCGCCAGTAGCAGACAGCACGCCATCTATCATTTCGCGCACCGCCTTGCTTACCCCACGCGCAGTGATATTGTGCTCGGCGTTGAATTCCAGCTGCCGCACCCGGCGCCGTTCTGTTTCATCAATGGCGCGGCGCATGGAATCTGTGATGCGATCGGCGTACAGAATGGCCCGGCCATTCAGATTGCGGGCCGCCCGGCCAATGGTCTGGATCAGACTGCGTTCCGAACGCAGAAACCCTTCTTTGTCGGCATCCAGAATAGCGACCAGCGACACTTCCGGCAGATCCAGCCCTTCGCGCAGCAGGTTGATGCCTACCAGCACATCAAACACGCCCAGCCGCAGATCGCGGATGATTTCCACCCGTTCAACGGTGTCTATATCCGAGTGCAGATACCGCACCTTCAGGCCGTTCTCAATCAGGTAATCGGTGAGGTCTTCAGCCATCCGTTTGGTCAGCGTGGTCACCAGCACCCGCTCACCCAGGGCAATGGTGCGGTGTACCTCACCCAGCAGGTCATCCACCTGAGTAGCAGCCGGGCGTACTTCTACGAGAGGATCCACCAGACCGGTAGGCCGTACCACCTGCTCGACCACTTCATCGGAATGTTCCGCTTCATATGCCCCCGGCGTGGCAGACACGAACACGGTCTGACGCATGCGCTGTTCGAACTCTTCCAGCTTGAGCGGCCGGTTGTCCAGAGCCGACGGCAGGCGAAAACCGAACTGCACCAAGGTAGACTTACGCGACCTGTCTCCCAGATACATGCCTCCCAGCTGCCCCATGGTGACATGGCTTTCGTCAATGAACATCAGCGCTTCGGAAGGCAGGTAGTCAATCAGCGTGGGCGGCGGTTCGCCCGGTGCTGCGCCCGATAAATGTCGCGAATAATTTTCAATGCCTTTGCAGAAACCAAGTTCCTGCAGCATTTCCAGGTCGAAGCGAGTGCGCTGCTCCAGCCGCTGGGCCTCAACCAGTTTGCCGTCAGCCACCAGCTCTGCCAGCCTTTCGCGCAACTCGACCTTGATGGTTTCAATGGCGCGCAGCACAGTTTCGCGCGGCGTGACGTAGTGAGAACTGGGAAAGACGGTGAAACGCGGCACCTTGTGCTGCACCTTCCCGGTGAGCGGGTCGAACATTTCCAGTGTTTCCACCTCGTCGTCGAACAAGGTGATGCGCAAGGCCAGTTCCGCATGTTCGGCGGGAAAGACATCAATGGTTTCACCGCGCGCCCGGAAACTCCCCCGCGAGAACTCCACATCGTTGCGGTCGTACTGCATGGCCACCAGACGGGCCAGCAGTTCCTGACGGGGAATCCGGTCGCCGCTGCGCAGAGTCAGCACCATGGCGTGGTAGTCGCCTGGGTTGCCTATGCCGTAAATACAGGAAACCGTGCCCACAATAATGGTGTCGCGCCGTTCCAGCAGGCTTTTGGTGGCCGACAGGCGCATCTGCTCGATGTGTTCGTTGATCGAGGAATCTTTCTCGATGAAGAGATCGCGCGATGGCACGTAGGCTTCGGGCTGGTAGTAATCGTAGTACGACACGAAATACTCCACGGCGTTGCGGGGAAAGAATTCCCGCATTTCCGCATACAGCTGGGCGGCCAGGGTTTTATTGTGCGCCAGCACCAGCGCGGGCCGGCCCGTGCGGGCAATCACGTTGGCCATGGTGTATGTCTTGCCCGAGCCCGTCACCCCTAACAAGGTCTGGTACATAAGGCCATCGTTCAGGCCATCCACCAGCGCATCAATCGCCGCGGGCTGATCGCCTGCGGGCGGATACGGCTGATACAGCTGAAAGGGGCTACCGAGAAATTCGACGAAATCTGCCGTTTTGGCCATACTGGACACACTTAAGGGAAACCCCTTATTATCACATTCTTGCAGGTCTTTGACACCAGCCCTCCTCATTTCCCGCCTTCTCCTTTGCCATGAACTCGCTATTCGAATCCGTCGAACTCGCCCCCCGCGACCCTATTCTGGGCCTGAATGAACAATTCAACGCCGACAAGCGCGAGGGCAAGGTCAATCTGGGCGTCGGGGTGTATTACGACGACGAAGGCCGTCTGCCCCTGCTGAAAGCCGTGCACAAGGCCGAAATCGCGCGCATCGAAGCCGCTGCCCCGCGCGGCTATCTGCCTATCGAAGGCATTGCAACGTATAACCAGGGTGCCCAGCGCCTGCTGCTGGGCAACAGCAGCGCGCTACTGGATTCGGGGCGCGTGCTGACCGCACAGGCTCTGGGCGGCACAGGCGCGCTCAAGATCGGCGCCGATTTTCTCAAATGGCTCAAGCCTGACGCCAAAGTCGTCATCAGCAACCCCAGTTGGGAAAACCACCGCGCCCTGTTCGAGCGGGCGGGCTTCCCTGTGGAAACTTACCCCTATTACGATGCCGCCACGCACGGGCTGGACTACCAGAGCATGCTCAATGCCCTGAACGGCCTGCCTGAGGGCACCATTGTGGTTCTGCATGCCTGCTGCCACAACCCCACCGGCGTTGATCCCACCTTCGATCAATGGAAGGAAATCGCCAGCCTCATCAAGCAGAAAGATCTCATTCCATTCCTTGATATCGCCTATCAGGGCTTTGGCGAGGGCATCGAAGAAGACGCCGCTGTGGTACGCCTGTTTGCCGACCAGGACATCACCATGCTGGTGAGCTCTTCCTTCTCAAAGTCGTTCTCCCTGTATGGCGAACGCGTCGGCGCCCTGACCCTGATCTGCTCGTCTTCCGAAGAAAGCGAACGCGTTCTCAGTCAGCTCAAGCGCGTCATCCGCACCAACTATTCCAACCCGCCCACCCACGGCGGCACCATTGTTTCCACCGTGCTGAACACGCCCGAACTGCGCCAGTTGTGGGAAGAAGAACTTTCAACCATGCGCGAGCGCATCCGCGACATGCGCAGCCAGCTGGTCGAAAAACTCAAGACTCATGGTGCTGAACAGGATTTCAGCTTCGTGCTGCAGCAGCGTGGCATGTTCTCGTATTCCGGCCTCAACAAGGAACAGGTCGATACCCTGCGTGAAGAACACGGTATCTATGCTGTATCCACCGGCCGTATCTGCGTAGCGGCGCTCAACAGCCATAATATTGATTATGTAGCCAAGGCCATCGCCGCCGTGTTGGGCTGAACGTTATTACGCAAAAAGGCTAGAATCAAGCCGATCGACAACGGGCTTTCCGATGACGAAAAGCCCGTTTCTCTTGCATGGCCCGGAAAGTCTCAATGGGATGCGGGCTCTGTTCACAACGGCGAGCACATGTACAAAA
>JAAZDZ010000462.1 GCA_012512545.1 Alcaligenaceae bacterium
GACGGGTGATACGCGGCGGTGTGACCACGACTTCCGGGGTGCCGGGCAGAACCTGCGCCTGACTCAGCAGAAAAGCCTCGACTTCGGCGGCGATTACATCAGGGTCTTGCAGCCCCGTCTGGGCCTCTGCAGGCAAGGGCAGGGGCAGGAGCAAGGCCGCGCAAGTCATGATGACTGCCGTCATGTTCGAGTAGTGCATGCGCTCATTCTATAAATGGACCTTGCTGGTCAACAAGGGAATTGGGCGAAAAATGCCAGTCTATTTCTACCTTTGTCAGCCTGTGTGTAAAGGTATGATCGTAGAGTAAATCGGCTGAAAGGCCGTATCTCACTTGCTGGCAGGTTTCAGCAGGGCAAAACAGGGCAAGGCTTATGTTCGACCGGATCGGCGAAAACTTCGATTTCAACCAGACCGTGCTGCAGTTGCGGCAACAGCGCCAGGAAGTGCTGTCTGCCAATATCGCCAACGCCGACACACCGCATTACAAGGCGCGCGATTTCGATTTTACCAAGGCGCTCGAAGAAGCCATGGGCGGTGGCGGCAGTCTCAGGCTCCCGGCTACCGAACTCAACCTTACATCAGCCCGCCATATTCCCGGCAGCGCGGGGGCGGGCAAGGGCACGGCCGATCTTCTCTATCGCCAGCCGTTCCAGCCCAGTCTCGATGGCAATACGGTCGATATGGATGTCGAACGCGTCCAGTTCGCCGACAACACCGCGCGCTACCAGGCCGATCTCTCCATCATTTCCGCGCGCATGCGCTCCTTGCGCTCGGTGTTCGAGCAGTAAGCAGGCCACAGATCATGTCGAATTTCACTATTTTCTCCATCGCAGGCTCGGCGCTTACCGCGCAGTCCCAGCGCATGAACGTCGCTGCCAGCAACCTGGCCAATGCCGAAAGCGTTGCCGGGCCGGATGGCCAGCCTTATGTCGCGCGGCAGGTCGTTTTCCAGGTGCAGCCCGTCGAAGCGCAGGGCCGTACCCAGGCCGTGGGCGTGGTGCGCGTCAGCCAGGTTGTCGAAAGCACTGCTCCGCATCGCCTTGAATACAATCCCGGCCACCCGCTGGCCAACGAAAACGGCTATGTCGTCAAGCCCAATGTCGATGTCGTGGCGGAAACCGTCAACATGATTTCGGCATCGCGCTCGTATCAGGCCAACGTCGAAGTCATCAATACGGCCAAGACCCTGATGAACCGCACGCTGACCATCGGCCAGTAATGGCCATCGCACCACATTATTGAAGGGAGTCTTCCATGACCACCGTCCAAAGCGCCACAGCGGCGGCCGCCAACAACATCGCCGCCAACCAGAACCTTCTGGCCGATACTCAGGACCGCTTCCTGACGCTGCTCGTCACCCAGCTGCAGAATCAGGATCCTCTCAACCCCATGGATAACGACCAGATCACCTCTCAGGTGGCCCAGTTGTCCACGGTTACGGGCATCAACCAGCTTAACCAGACCCTGCTGGCGCTCTCGGGCCAGCTTGATGTCTCGCAATCCATGCAGGCGGCAAACCTGATTGGCAAGGAAATCCTGGTACCGGGCTCGGATATCCGCGTGGGCACCGGCGAAGCCGGTACGCAGATCACGCCTTTTGGCATGGAGCTGCTTTCCGGCGCGGCGGGCGTCAAGGTCAATATCATGGATGCCTCCGGCAAGTTGGTGCGCACCCTGGAATTCGAAGATTACGCGGCGGGCGTGTACTCCATTGACTGGGATGGCACGGACAACACCGGCGTCACCGTGCCCGATGGCCGCTACAACGTTCAGGTTACGGCCTACGACGCTTTCGAGGCGCCAGTTTCGGTCGGCTCGCTGACTTCCGGCAAGGTAACCAGCGTGGCTTCGTCCACCAGTGGCGTGAAGCTGGATCTCGGCCTGGCCGGTTCGGTGCTGCTTGCCGATGTACGCAAAATCATGTAATCAAACCGGTCGCGCCCTGATTCAGGGCGGCGCGGCCACACAGAAACAGACACACTACAGAATACGAGGTTGAATCATGGGATTCGGACAA
>JAAZDZ010000463.1 GCA_012512545.1 Alcaligenaceae bacterium
CCACAGAAAGGGATATAGGAAAGTTGTTTTCATCAGAATAAAACGTTTCAGAAACAAGGCCAGCAGTAAGCGCTTGCGAGACCCATATAGCCCCAATCAAAAAAAACCATTTCAGCAGCTTAAAAGCGGGATTCTCAAGCATCTCTTTGAATAACGAGAATTGATTTATAATTATCAGCACCCCGATAGCCGTCGTGATCAACAAAAAAGGCCATAAAAATATGGCAAGGAAGACGTCCGTTACTTGAGTATGCCAAAAAACAAGAAGGACGAGGATAACGAACGTAAGAACTGCTACGGTAACCGATGTACAGCTGGAAAGTGTTTTTAATAGAATTTTTCGTTTTATTTTTATATGCTTTTCTTCTGATCTCTTAAACACCCAACAGCATGCCGCCCTGATGATGGAATATGTTTCCACAATACAGGAAGGCAGAAATATCAAACCAGCGGGTGGAAGAATAAAAACGAATGCTATCGTTAAAACGTATGAGGTAGTTTTTTCTTTGAATGATTTCTTTTCTACAGACATTTTTATTCTATGGTCCGCTTGGCTTCGAGCAGTCATTTCCTGGTGATTTGTTCCGGTTTTTTTCACAGCATGAACATCGCTGACGGCCTTGCCAGAAGTGGGGCTACCAAATATATGCATCATGGCTGTGCTGATCTTGCACGTCAGTGCTGTCGCTACAATAAAGTCTCTTGCTTACCCTATTCAGCCCCCAAGAACACCGTCGGCGCCCCCACAGCGGCGCGCTGGCTGCTCTGCCGCATATCAATGACGAAGAAAATAACTGTGACGTCTATTCCATCCCTTTTATAAGCTCCTCTAATTGCTGCGGGCCTGACCCCTTCCGCGGCGATGTGTGTTCGATGCAAGTACGTTGTTCCGGTCGGCGGCTGCGCAGCAACTTCCCATACGGCATCCCGCATCTCCGAAGCATCAGGGCGATCACTGTAGATGACCAGGAAGAGGATATTGGCTGATGAGTATCCAAACAGCTTGTGCAAATGCTCTTTGATCCTCTGATCGTTTGGTTGAGAGGCTTTCAACGCTTCGAACATGGCGATATCTTCGCCACGCCGCCGTATTGCGAAATCCCGCCGTCCAGCATTGCCCTTTCTGGTGTATCCGCCCGGAGATTGTTCGTGCGCCTGCCAGCCAAGCAGCCCCTCAAGGCGGGCCTCGACCAGTGCAGCAACAATCCCATTAAAGTCATCTTCATCAAACCGGTTTCTGTCGAGCTTCAGGAATGACAGCGTTCGATGGAAAGCCGCCAGGGCATCCTGAAACGTCGTCGTCAGAAACTGATCCAATGTCGAGCCAGAAATTATTGCGGCCTGCTCAGAAGGAGAAAACTCCATCAATGATTTCAACGCCGCGCGCAGGTTGATTCTTTCTTCCGCCTGGGAAAGCGTGCGCGGCGCCGCCCCGAAACCAGCGGAGTGATCAATATGGTTTCTGGCTGCCTCCAGTAGATCCCTGGAGCCATACCGTTCTTCGCCTGAACGGATCAAGGCGCGCGCACGATCCGGCTCTCCCAGCCTGGCACTGGCAATGGCTTCAAACACCGTGCTTTCAAGCGAGCGCTCCGTTGGAGAAAGTTCCTTCAGTGCGTTCAACGCTTTCCTTGGCTCGCCTAAGGCAAGAAGCATTGTTGCGTAATTGGGTATATGGATTGCGCGCGCCATGTCGCTGAGTGCGCCGAAACGCGGAATGGCCTGATCGGATTCAGCGAGGGCTAGACACGCCATTTCCGCCTCTTCTCCTGTCAGCGTGCGAAACAGCTTCTCACCAAAGAGCTCAGCGATACGCGCTGCGAGCAGGTTGATGGCGTAAGCTGAAAATGAGTGTTCCTGGTAAAGGCGGCGGAATATTTCAACGGCCTTATCCGGCGCGGGTGGCGTCATTTTGAGGCACACCAGCGCACGAAAGAAATCCCGCGTTCTCTGCGCCTCAACCCTCTGTTCTGGCTGTAAGCCGTCGGGAATCGCAACAGACCTGATCGCGCCGAAGTCTCCGCTCAGATAATGGATCTGCAATTGCAGATTCAACCTCTGAACGGCCAAGTCGGCGGGCATGCCGCCACGCAAGACTCTTTCTCCCTCCCGCAGATAAGCGGTGGCCATATCAGGCAAACCCGCATCCAGAAACGCTTGAACCCGCTCCGTTATTTGCGTGACAAAAGTCGGCGAACTGGCCTCCTGTGGTGTCAACGATAGCAGCCGCTTGCGAACAGCCTCATGATGAATTGCGGGTACGCGGGGCAACAACAGGGCCAGTACCAGAGGCTCTTCGACCAGCAGCAGGGCTTCTATGAGTTTTTGCTGCTGAGCAGGTACTTCCAACCTGTTCACGGCCTCAATCAAATCCGATTCCAGGCCCACCACGCTATCGAGTGAATATGTGAATGCATCAGCACGGTGTTTTTCAGAATGATTACTGGAACCAGACCGAACCGCCGATGCCAATGCCTCGACAAGCTCATCGGGAACGGAACCAGGGTACCCCGCAACTGCGCGGCTCAGCAGGCGGATGTGCTCACGCATGAACAAACCCAGCCCTACGGCTTCCTCCGGGCGATGCTCAAACTCAGCCTTCTGGTCCAGGGGGTAGAAGATAGCGCTTCGATAAGCTTCGTGCTCCATGGCCAGCCGGGCCAGCGTGCCCGCGCCATCCATATCCACCCAGCGCGTGTCGGCCCGCGCCTTTGCGCTGAACGC
>JAAZDZ010000464.1 GCA_012512545.1 Alcaligenaceae bacterium
CGTCAAGGTTTGCCCCGCAAGCATGGTCAGAATGTGGCTTGTCGCTTTACACTGGCGGCCATTATGACCCACTTGGCGCTCTGGATCTCGCAGGCCCAGTTTTTTATGAGCCTGTCATTCATGCTGCTCTTTCTCCTGCTGGAGATCGGCTTGGCGTGGGCGTTGGCCTTTTTCAGGCTGCGGGCTCTGGGGGGCGAAGAGCGCTGGCTCCAGGCATATCGTTTCTGGGTACGCATTTTTGCCCTGGCTTTCATCGTGGCATTTGGCGCAGCCGTGCCCGTCATGATCCAGTTCGGCAGCCTGTGGCCCATGCTGATGGAGCGCATTGGCAACGTGGCCGGGCCTTTGCTGGCTGTCGCCGTGCTCTCCGTCTTTCTGTTCAAGTCCTGTTTTGTGGGTGCCATGCTGTTCGGGCAAAGGCATATAGCCCCCCGCCTGCACGCCGCGCTGGTCGTGATTGTGGCAGTGGGGGTCACGCTTGCCACTTTGTGGCCGATCATGCTGTTTTCCTGGATGCGCACCCCGGCGGGCGCGGTGTTCTCCAACGGTCAGTACATCGTTACCGACTGGTCCAGCGTTTTCTTCAACCCGTCATTTCCCTGGTATGCCAGCCTGCTGATTCTGCTGGCCCTGGCGACGGCCAGCCTGTTCATGCTGGGCGTGGCTGCCCTGCAGGGCTTGTGGCGCTCCCTGGGCGAGGCAGACCGCGCCGTCTTCAATTTCTCGGCGCGGGCCGCAGTCGTATCGCTGCTGGCATTGGCCGTTGTGTCCATCCTGGCCGCGCGCGCTCTCGCTGTGCATGAGCCGGGCCGGGCCGCCGCGGCCATGGGGTACTGGCAATCGGCCGGGCAGCCCAGCGTGGCCATTCTGGCCGTGCCAGACGGGCAAGGGGCAGGTGACCGATGGGCATGGCGCTGGCAGGGGCGGGGCGGCGGTTTTCTGGCGCGCGATCTTGATGGCGGCTATCGCGGGCTGGATCAGTTTTCCGGCATGGCGCCCCCCAGAGGGCTGACGTTCTGGACCCTCCGCCTGGCCGTGCTCGGCACGGTAATGGTGCTGCTGGCCGCCGCCTTGGGCTGGTGGCGGTTGCGCGCCCATGGCGGGGAGCCGCACGCCTTGTCGCGCTGGTTGCTTCATGCATTGGTGGCCGCTGGTTTTGGCGGCTGGTGGGTGGCGGTGCTGGGTTTTGCGCACGTCATCGTTGGCGCTTACCCGTATGCCGTGGCGGGCACGGTGACACTGAGCGAAGTGCTTGCGGATGTCTCCGTTCCCATACTGCTCGCAGGCGGGCTGGCTCTGCTGCTGGTGTACGCGTTATGCATGGCGGGCTTTCTCCAGCTGTTATGGCATTACGTGCGCTATGGCGTGGTTCCCATCGCACGTCACCGGGGCCGGGCATGAGAGTATATATATGGTAGATACCCTTGCTTTAGCGCTGGGGCTGAACCCTCAAGCCCCCGAGTTCTGGTTACCGCTGGCTTTCATGGGGCTGCTGTGCATTGTGGTGCTGGCAGGCATGGTGCTCGACGGTTTCGATATCGGCGTGGGTTGCCTGAGCGTATTCGCGCCGGGCCATCTCAAGCCGCGCATGCTGGCTTTGCTGAGCCCCTGGCGCGATGCCAACGAATTCTGGCTGTTTCTGGGCCTGGGTCTGTTCATGGCGGCCTTTCCCCTGGCCTGGGGGCGCATCATGAGCGAGCTTTATCTGCCGGTGACCTTGCTGGCTGTCGGCACGCTGCTGCGCTCCGTGGGCTTTGAGCTGCGCTTGCGGGCGCCCCGCGAGCTGCAGGCATACTGGACGGGTCTGTTCGGGCTGGGGGCACTGCTGACGGCCATGTCTCATGGCTTGTTGCTGGCCAAGATGGCCTGGCTCTCCCAGGGGGCCGTCGGCCATCTGTGGTTTGCGGTTTTTACCGCCGCCTGCGCCGTAGCCGCCTATTGTCTGTTGGGTGCTTCCTGGCTCATCATGCGGGAAGGTGGCGAACTGCGGGCTCGCGCTATTTTCTGGGGGCGGCGCTGCGTACGCTGGGCCGCTGCCGGGGTGGTGGGCGTGTCGGTCGTGCTGGCGATGGGGCATCCCGGCATTTTTCTGAAATGGAGCGGCAGCGGGGTAAGGGGCGCAGTCGCGAGCCTGTGGGTCTGCATGCTGGTGGCTTTTATCTGCATAGAAATGCGCTTGCAACGCATGATCAACACCAGCTTTCGCAATACGGTCCTGCCTTTTGTGCTGACGCTGCTGGTATTTTGCATGACGTTCGGCGGCCTGGCGTACAGTTTCTTCCCTTATCTGGTGATGGATGAGCTCACCATCTGGGATGCCGCAGCCGCTACTGAATCACTGCAACTGGTGCTGGTGGGCGTGGCGGTGGTCCTGCCCATTGCGCTGGTGTTCAACACCCGGGTCTATTGGCGCATGTTCGGCTTGTCGATGCCGCCCGAACCGCCCGAGTTCGGGCGCTGAAGCGGCAGGCTGATTCTGACCTCAAGGCCGCCGCTTGTGGCGTCTTCCAGGCTCAGCGTGCCGCCATGAGCCCGGGTAATCATCTCGGCCAAGGCCAGGCCCAGGCCCACTGAACCGGTGCGGGTGCGGGCCTCGTCCAGGCGAGAGAAGGGCCGCAGCGCTTCTGCACGCCGTTCCTTCGAGATGCCCTCGCCATGGTCGCGCAGAACCAGAACGGCATTCTGCTGCTCTTGGGTCAGGGAAATTTCCACAGGTGGCCTGCCGTGATTGAAGGCATTGGTGACGAGATTATCAATCAGGCGCCCCAGCGCGAGTTCATCGGCATGCAGGATCAGGTCTTCTTCAGGCACGCGCAGCAGCCGCACATCACGACCGGCCTGTTGCCAGGTTGCGACCCGCTCTTCCAGCCAGGGGCGCATAGGCAGGGGCACATAGAGGTAGGAACCCTGGTCGGAACCCCTGACATAGTTGATGAACTGGTCAATCATGCGCTGCATGTCCTGGACGTCCTGGCGCATGCCGTCCTTCAGACTGGGGTCGTCCGTCATTTCGATGCGCAGCCACATGCGTGATAGCGGGCCTTTGAGATCGTGCGGCAGGCCCGCAAGTAGCGTGCGCTGTACGGCTGCGGATTCCGCCAGAGTATCCAGCATGGCGTTGACCCGTTCACCCAGGCTGCGGGTTTCAGACG
>JAAZDZ010000465.1 GCA_012512545.1 Alcaligenaceae bacterium
CCAGCGGGGGTATACCTGAGTGGCTGGAGTTCGACGACCGCAGCCGTCAGGAGAACCCGGTTCACGCCAGGCAGCCCAGCAAGCCGCTTATTCCGACTGGGCGGTAGCCGTTTCGGCGTTCGCCTTGCGCGCTTCTTCGCGTTCCACAGACTTCATCATGACGGAAGCGCCAGCGGGGGCCTTCTTGGTCTTGAGGGTCATGTGGCGAAGGATGGCGTCGTTGTAGCGGAATGCGTGCTCGAGCTCATCGAGAACGGCCTGGCCGCATTCGATGTTCATGCACACGTAGTGGGCCTTGACCAGCTTCTGAATAGGATAGGCAAGCTGACGGCGACCCCAGTCTTCAAGACGGTGAATAACGCCTTCGCCGCCTGTGATCTGGGCGGAATAGCGCTCGATCATGGCAGGCACTTGCTCGCTTTGATCGGGATGCACGATGAACACTACTTCGTAGTGGCGCATAAGTGATAACTCCTTGTGGATGATTCCCAAGGCAGCCTTGAATAAGGCCCCTTGCCGGACTCAGCCCGCCGGGCCAAAACGCAGCCAGGTCGAGCAAAGAAACGTAGCATTCTAGCATGAAAACCAGGGCACTATTAATGCCCTGGCCATGCATATACGAATGCTGCGTGGTTATCCAGCCACTTCCGCATAGGCGGAATGATTGTGGATGGATTCGAAATTTTCAGCCTCGATACGGTAATCGTGCACGCCCGGCATGTCGCGCACGGCGCTGGCGACGTCGCGCACCAGATCCTCAACGAACTTGGGGTTCTCGTAGGCGCGTTCCGTAACGAATTTTTCGTCGGTGCGCTTCAGCAGGCCCCAGAGTTCGCAGGACGCCTGGGCTTCAACACTGCGGATCATGGCATCTACATCGACCAGAGCAGGATCGCTGAAGCGCGCTGTGACAGTCACATGAGAGCGCTGATTATGCGCGCCATATTCGGAAATGGCTTTTGAGCATGGGCACAAGCTGGTTACCGGCACCAGCACCTGAAGCTCGAACTCAGCGCCCGGTTCGCCCGCTTCCGGGTTACGGCGCGCCACGCACTTCCAGGAGATTTCGTAATCCATGAGGCTGCGCACCCCGGATACGGGCGCCACCTTGTTCAGAAAATATGCGAAGCGGGCCTGCATATCGCCCTGCCCGGCATCCAGCAGACTCAGCATTTCCTGACCCATCTCGCAGAACAGAGCAGGCGTCATGGGTTTGCGGCGGTATGCATCCAGCAAAGCCACGAAACGCGACATATGGGTGCCTTTCTCGTGCGCGGGCAAGGCCACGGTGAGTTCCCAATCGGCCACCGTGGGCAGGGCTTCATCGCCCGCAGCAATCATCATCGGATGTTTGACACCCCGCACACCCACACGCTGGATAGCGATATGACGCGTATCCACGCTGCTTTGCACATCAGGCATGGCAACGACAGGATCTATGACTGTATTCATTTTGGTTCTCTATTCCTCAAGCGCATTGCTTAGCGGCTCTGCTGAGCCAGACGCACCACCGTGCCCGCCGTGGCGCTGCCAAACCGGTTTCCCCAGCGGGCTGCGACAGACTTCACAATGCCGTCGGCATCCAGACCCAGGCTGCTCAGAAGAACGGCCTGATCGCCATGGTCGATAAAGATGTCGGGCAGACCCAACTGCAGCACGGGCCGTTCCACCCCCTGAGCGTTGAAGCTTTCTTGTACGGCGCTGCCCGCCCCCCCCATGATGGCACCTTCTTCAATGGTGACGAAAGCCTCGTGGGCAGTGGCCAGTTCGGCCAGCAGGGCTGCATCAAGGGGTTTCACGAAGCGCATGTCCACAACCGTGGCATCGAGTTTTTCGCCCGCTGCAAGGGCTGGCGTAAGCAAGGTTCCAAACGCAAGTATGGCCAGCCCCTTGCCCTGGCGCCGCACAACGGCCTTGCCCAGAGGAACGGTTTCCAGATTGGCTTCGATGGCTGCGCCCCGCCCTGCCCCGCGCGGATACCGCACGGCTGCCGGGCCGGCATGCTGAAAACAGGTAGACAGCAACAGCCGCGCCTCGTTTTCGTCGGACGGCGTGGCCAGCACCATATTGGGTACGCAGCGCAGAAAAGCGATGTCGTAGTTGCCCGCGTGCGTCGCGCCATCGGCCCCTACAATGCCTGCGCGATCCAGCGCCAGCGTGACGTCGAGATCCTGCAGGGCGACATCGTGGATAAGCTGATCGTAGGCACGTTGCAGAAATGTTGAATAAATGGCGACAACCGGTTTCTGCCCTTCACAGGCCAGCCCCGCCGCAAAGGTGAGGGCGTGCTGCTCGGCAATGCCGACATCGAAATAACGGTTGGGGAAACGCCGCTCGAACTCGATCAGGCCGCTGCCCTCGCGCATGGCCGGCGTAATGCCGAACAAGCGGGAATCGCTTTGGGCCATGTCGCAAAGCCACTGCCCGAACACCTGGGTGAAAGTGGGGCGCGGCGCTGTAGCGGGCTTCTGTATGCCCACGCTCGGGTCGAACTTGCCGGGGCCGTGATAGGCCACTGGATCGGCTTCCGCCAGTTTGTAGCCCTGGCCCTTTCGGGTGACTACGTGCAGAAACTGCAGGCCGCCAAGTTCGCGCAGGTTTTCAAGGGTGGGCACCAGGGAATCGAGATCGTGTCCGTCGATAGGCCCGACATAATTGAAGCCGAGTTCTTCAAACAGGGTGGCGGGCGACATCAGACCCTTGGCATGGCCTTCCATGCGGCGGGCGATTTCCAGCACCGGCGGTACCCGCTGCAGCACGGCCTTGCCGACATTCTTGGCGGTGGCATAGAAGCCCCCGGACATCAGCCTGGCCAGATAGCGGTTCAGCGCCCCGACGGGTGGGGAGATCGACATATCGTTGTCGTTCAGAACCACCAGCATGTTGATATCGGGGGTGACGCCTGCGTTGTTCAGGGCTTCAAAAGCCATGCCGGCCGTCATGGCGCCATCGCCAATGACGGCAATGTGCTGGCGCTGGCTGCAACCCGTATTGCGCGAGGCGACGGCCATGCCCAGCACCGCCGAAATGGAGGTGGAGGAATGTGCGGTGCCGAAGGCGTCGTATTCGGATTCGCTGCGCTTGGGAAAGCCTGATATGCCCCCCGCCTGGCGCAGTTTTGCCATGGCCTCGCGCCGCCCGGTAAGGATTTTATGGGGGTAGGACTGATGGCCGACATCCCACACCAGCCTGTCGTCGGGCGTATTGAATACATGGTGCAAGGCGATGGTGAGTTCGACCGTGCCCAGATTGGATGACAGATGGCCGCCAGTGCGCGATACAGACTGCAGCACGAACTGGCGCAATTGATCGGCGAGCTCTTTGAGTTCGCGGCGATCCAGCCGACGCAGATCGGCGGGCGATTGAATCTGTTCGAGACTGACGTTGCTCATTGCGTTCTTGATCTATGTTCAGAGGGCATTGTATTCGTTCAATACAAATGCCGCCGACCGAACCGTAACAAATTTAACTTAACGATCGCGGCCGACGATGAAATCGGCCAGATGGGCCAGTGACGCGGCGGAAGGCCCCAAGGGCAGTAACGCTGCCCGGGCGTCATCGCGCAATTCCTGCAACAGGCGGCGCGAACCGTCCAGCCCGAGTGTCGATACATAAGTAGGCTTGTTCTCCAGGGCGTCTTTGCCAGCGGTTTTTCCAAGCGTAGCGGTATCTGCCGTGACATCGAGAATGTCATCAGCCACCTGAAACGCCAGACCGATGGCGGCAGCATACTTGCGCAAGCCTTCGCGGGTGCTGGAGCTTGCGCCCGCCACAACCCCACCCAGCAGCACTGAAGCCTCAAGCAGTGCGCCGGTCTTCATGCGGTGCATCTGCTGTAATTCGGCCTGCGCAAGCGCCTGGCCGACGCTGCCGCAATCAATCGCCTGGCCACCCACCATGCCCCGGCTGCCGATGGCGGCGGCCAGCAGCTGAATGGCCTGGACCACCAGGGCAGGGGCGACCGGCATGGCGCCCAGGGCCTCGAAAGCCAGCGGCTGAAGGGCGTCGCCCGCCAGCATGGCCGTGGCTTCGTCGAATTGCACATGCACCGTGGGGCGGCCACGGCGCAGGGTGTCGTCGTCCATGCAAGGCAGGTCGTCGTGCACCAGCGAATAGGCATGCACCAGCTCGACTGCCGCAGCCGCGCGATCAAGGGCGATCTGCTGAGCCGCAGTAGCCGCCGCCGATTGCAGCGAGGCTTCGCCCGCAGCGTAAACCAGCGCTGCGCGGACCCGCTTGCCGCCCCCCAGAACACCGTAGCGCATGGCTTCGTGCAAACGCCCTGGCACCGCATCGGCAGCAGGCAGGGTCTGGTCAAGCATGGCTTCGACCTGCTCCACCCGCTTGCTCAGCCAGGCTTGAAAATCAATGGATCGGGAAGCGGCAGTTGCCTGACTCATGCCTCGCCCTCGGTGGAAGCGTCATCCAGCGGCTTGAGCAGACTGCCCTGCAGGACCTTGACCTGTTCTTCGGCGAGATCAAGGCGTTGCTGACAGATGCGCGCGAGTTCCACCCCGCGCTGATAGGCCAGCAAGGAGTCATCAAGGGCAAGCCCGCCGTCTTCCATTTTCATGACCAGGGCTTCGAGTTCGGCCAACGCCGATTCAAAATCACGGGGAAGGCCGCCTTCATCCTGTGTGACGGGCGGAACCGATTGATCTGCTGACATGGTGCTATGCTGTTTTTCAAACATCCGTCAGTATACGTCGGCCACGAAAAAATGGTTCCGGCCAGCCGACAACCCGCGCCCGCTGGCAATGGAATTTTGTCCTGTTTGATTCGTCAGCGCGTTGATGTTCGAGTATCAGACACAACACTAGACTCTGCGCGGCGCGGGCTCCGCCTGCGAGCCGTCATCGGCCGCAACGGCGCCACCCTTGCCCTGCATGATGCGGTTCTCGCTATATGTGCGCCACGTGGACAGCAGGCCCGAAATAACGATCAGGGCCATACCGCTCCAGGCTACCCAGTCGGGCACCTGGCCCCAGATCAAGGCCGAGAACAGGGCGGCAAAAACAATGGTGGTGTACTGCAAAGCGGCTGTCAGCAACGCAGAACCCAGCCCGAAGGCGCGCGTCATGGCCAATTGCCCGATCAGGCCGAATATGCCAATGCCCACCAGCGCCAGCCAGCCTTCATGGCCCACAATCACCCAGCCATCCGCCACAATGCCTGTGGCGCCGGTAAGACAGACAAAGCAGGAGAAAATCAACACAGTGCGCCATTCAGGCTCGCCAATGCGGCCCAGCGAGCGCACCTGCATCATGGCGACTGCCGCGCTCGCTCCTGCGCACAGCCCCACCGCCGCGCCCAGCAACTGTTCCATGCCGATGCTGGGCCGCATAATGGCCAGCACGCCGGCGAAGCCGCACAGCACAGCCAGCGAGCG
>JAAZDZ010000005.1 GCA_012512545.1 Alcaligenaceae bacterium
CCGCCGCATCACGGATCAAATCGCTGACGGGGGTTTGGGAACGGGGTTTTCTTCAGGCCCGGCCTCGTCTTCTGCGCTCTCCTCCTCAACTGCAGCAATCGCGCGCAAATCGCTTGGGCCAACGCCGCTTGGCGCTTCGGGTGGCCAGGAGATTTCACCGCTTTCCGCGTGTGGTGCTTCCGACAAGGCCGCAGCGGCCGATGCGGTGGAGTCCCCGGCTGTTTGTTCCGTGGCTTCGATGGCGCTTTCCGGTGGTGTTGCGTCGTCCTCTGAAACAGCCACCGCCTGATCGTGTACCGCAGCCAGCGCAGCCGGGCCCAGGCTTTCTGTCGGGGTCTGGCCACTTTCAGCCGGCCCGACCATTTCGGCTCCCGGCGTGGCCGCATCCTGATCGGCCTCAGCCTCCGCCTTCTGCACTGCGGGGCTTTCCGCCACTTCAGCTTCTGCGCCCGGTTCGCCTTCGGGCGGCGGCATGAAAGAAACGTCCGTGTCGAGGTCGATACGCGGATCAAGCGCCGGCACAACGTTCTGAGTCTGCGACGATTCGGGCATGGGCACGAATTCGGTGGGCGCATCCTGGCTCAGATGTGTGCCACTGACACGCTGCGGCCGGACAAATATGACCAGGAAAATAGCGCAGGCGGAGACAAACACAAAGAACACCCCGGCCTGCAGTTCGCGCATGAGAATACCCACAAACAGCGGCCCCACACAGGCGCCCAAGCCGTAAACCATGTACAGAATGGCGCTCAGACCCACGCGGCGGTCTGGATCGACGTTATCGTTGGCAAAGGCCGCAGCGACCGGATACAGCGTGAAAAGAATAATGCCAAACAGACTGGAAAACACCACCAGCACCGGGTACGGCAAAGGCCACCAGCCCCACAGCGGTAGCGTAAGAAGCGCCAGCAACAAGGCATTGACCCGTATCAGCCCGACCCGGCTGATGCGATCGGCCAGCCAGCCCACCGGCCATTGGAATACCAACCCGCTGGCCACGGCAGCCGCCACAAAAATCGCGACCTCGCTGGCAGTCATGCCCTGTGCCACGCCGTACACAGGCGCCAGCCCGTAAAAAGCCCCTGTCATCATCCCGGCCATGAACAGCACCGTCATACTCATTGGTACGCGGGAGACATAGTAGCGATAGTGAATGGGTACCGGCACTTGAATGGCCGGGTGTACACGCCGCGTCACCGCCACCGGTATCAGGCACGCGGCTGAACACAGGGCGACAAAGATCAGCGGGCCTGCATCCAGCCGCGGGAACATCCCCACCGATAATTGCCCCAGCACCGTCCCCAGGCTGGAAAACACCATGTAAAAAGCAAAAACACGGCCTCGCAGATGGTTTTCTGTCTGCTCGTTCAGCCAGCTTTCCAGCACGATGAACTGCGTCACCATGGCGACGCCAGCCACAAACCGCAAGGCAATCCAGAGCGTCAGGACATCGACCAGCGCCTGAATCAGCACCGTGACCGTCACCAGGGCCGCCGTTGCAGAATAGGCTCTGATATGCCCCACCCGGATAATCAGCTTATGTCCCACCCGGGCACCAAATACCAGGCCCAGGTAATAGGCGGCGATAATCGCGCCTACCCAGACTTCGGATGTGGATTCCGCTGTCAGGCGCAAGCCCAGATAGGTATTGAAAAGCCCTGATCCCACCAGCAACAGCAGCGTGGCCAGGAACAGCGAAGAAAACGCGCCTACCGTCTTTACCATGGAAAATCGTACATGCAGGGGAGATTACAGCTGGCTCAGCAGGCTGCCGGCATCAGAAACTTCAAACTTGCCGGGTTGCTCGACATTCAGCTGCGCAACCACGCCATCGCGCAACAAAGCCGAGAAGCGCTGGCAGCGCACCCCCATTCCACGGGCGGAGAGATCCATTTCCAGCCCAAGCTGGCGAGTCCATTCGGCACTGCCATCGCCCAGCATGCGTATGCGGCCGTTAACGCCGAGATCACGCCCCCACGCGCCCATGACAAAGGCATCGTTGACAGCCATACACCAGATTTCATCCACCCCTTTTTCGAGCAGCGCATCGCGCAGTTCAAGAAAGCCTGGCAGGTGACGTTCGGAACAAGTCGGGGTAAAAGCGCCTGGCACGGCAAACAGCGCGATAGTCTTGCCGCGCGCCGCATCGGCCACCGCAAAGGCATTCGGCCCTACTGCGCAAGCGCCACTGGGCTCGTCGTAGTATTCGTACAGGGTGCCGTCAGGAATCTGATCACCGATTTTGATGGACATGATGCTCCCCCCTTGCTGAGACAGTTAAAACCTCAATGATACGGCTAAAGAGGGGGGAACACCTTGGAAAGCCTTAGTTTGTGTCCTTGACCCGGTACACAAGCGTAGCCGTCTTGGCCAGACCCAGGACCTTGACCGTTACGCTGCCCAGCAACAGACGGGACAGGCCACTGCGGCCGTGACTGCCGATGAAGATGAGATCGCAGCCATTTTCTTCAGCAGCCTGGACAATGCCGTCGGCCACGTTGAAATTGGAAACCACCTTTCCTGAAGCCGCCACACCAGCGGTTTCGGCACGATCAAGAACCTGCTGGATGTGTTTCTGCGCCTGTTCGTTGGCGGTTTTTTCGTAATCTTCGTCGGTAATCGCATAGGCCGCCGCCATGCCGTCAAAACCCACGGTTGCCGCGAATGGCTGGGTAACATACAGAGCGACGACTTCAGCGCCGATCGAGCGCGCAAAACATACGCCCTTGTTGGCCGCCTGTGCGGATAGCGGTGAACCATCGGTGGGAATGAGAATTTTCTTGAACATTATCTTGCCCTTATCGTGTGAGTAGAGACCCGCCTTGTGGACGGACAGCATATGGTGATCGCGATTTGTATTTGTATTCCCAGCTTACCCGGTGGCGACGGTAATAGGAAATCCGCATTAACGCTGGTGTTGACACAACTCAAGCCTGTGTCGCGGCCTGGTACAAATAGAAGCAGCGCGTGCCGCTGCGGCAGTAAGCCAGCACCGGCGCCGGCAGCTCGTGCAGCAATTCCCTGAAGCGCACGATGTTTTCATCTGTCATGGCGCCGCTTATGACGGGTTGATATTCTACGACCAGGCCCGCCGCGCGTGCGGCAGCTATGACGGCTGCGGAAGTCGGCTGCTCAGGGCCTGCCTCTCCGTCCGGGCGGTTAATGATGACGCTTTTGTAACCGGCCTCAGCCACAGCCTGCATGTCCTCGGGGTATAACTGAGGCGCAACTGCAAATGCGTCGGTAAGGTCTCGGATGGGGAGGGACATCTTGCATGACTCCGTATAATGGTCGGATGTTGGGGATAGCATGGAAAATAGTATGACCGCCTTGGCAGGCACGCAAGCCAATCTTTCACCGGAGCCCGTCAATGCCGCCACGATACGCGAGGCCGTAATCGACGATATCTCCCAGATTCAACAGATCTACGCGCATCATGTGCTTTCCAGCACCACCACCTTCGAAGAGGTTCCGCCAACCGAACAGACCATGCGGCAACGCCTGGAACACGTGCAGGAACACGGTTTACCGTGGCTTGTGGCTGAAATCGACGGCCGTATTCTCGGTTACTGCTATGCAGCGCCCTATAACCTGCGCTCCGCTTACCGCTATACCATCGAAGATTCGATCTACATGGCCGATGGCGAAACTGGCAAAGGTATCGGGCAAGCGCTGCTGACCGCCTTGCTCGAACGCTGCGAACAAGGCCCGTGGCGCCAGATCATTGCTGTCATTGCGGGCACCCAGAATCAGAACTCAATCGCCCTGCATCGGAAGCTGGGCTTCGCGCATGTGGGCACCCAACCCGACACCGGCTATAAGTTCGGCCAATGGATAGATGTTGTCTTTATGCAGCGCGCGCTCGGGCCGGGCGGCTCCCTGCCTCCTGAAGCCTGATTACGGCGGTTGCGCCCTTTGTGCGCAACGGTAGGGCTGAGCGCCCACTCCCAGATACCAGGCGTGTGCCTGCCCGCTGACAACAACCGGAATCAGGTCGCTCAGAACAGGATACTGCGCCCCGGCATCCTTGGAACCAATCACCCAAAGATTGACAGCGCCCCCCGTGCACAACCGGTCGAGCAGGCTGTTTTCCGACCGCCCCAGATAGCTGTCGGCGCGGCCGTCATGCCGTGCCAGCAGGGAGCCCTGGCGAGCCGCCTGTTCAGGAGGAACCGCCGTCAGCAGAAGGGTTTCGGCGACTTCAGGCACGAAGCGGGCCGACTCACGCAATTCCCGCTTCCAGCGCGACGAAGTCGATTCCTCTTCATTCGCCCAGTCAGTCGCCACATAAACGAGCTTGGGCGTCTTCATGTGAAAATTGAAGTCGTAATCAAAGCGGTCAAGCATGATGACTTTATCGGTGAACGGGTTGTAGTGCGGGCGCACGGTCTGCGCCAGCAACGCGGCGGCGCTGAGGTGTTTGGAAAACACATGTATGCCTGCGGCGCCAATCGCGGCGGCCAGCAGGCCGATGACCAGCCAGGTGCACGCGCCTGCCCGGTCTGTTCCCCCTTCGGATGGCACCATGACCAGAGCACTGAAGTACAGCAAAGGCATCACCAGGGCGATGGCGTGACCCGCCGGACTCAAGGCCATCAGAGGGTGGAGCGGCACGAATACAAGCAGCCACAAGCCCATCAGCCCCGCCATGGGGGTGCGTAAGGCCGCACGCCGACTGGTATCCCGATACCGGCAGATGCAACACGCCAGCAACGGCAGGCTGCCCGCCGCCACCAATAACCAGCACGAGCCCACGCCCAGTTCGAACCATTCATGGCACCCATCGCCCACCAAGGTCAGAGCCTGCTTGTGCAGCATGGCGTTCACAATGCCGGGATAACTCTGCTCGGCAAACCAGAACCAAGGCACAAAAAGCGTGGCAGCCACAAGCAAAGCAGGCCACCAGCACAAGGCCGTGATCACATCAAACCGTTTTCTGAACGCCAGCCACAAGCCCACCGTAAGCAAGGGCGGCAATACCGCCAGGGGCCCCACTGCCAGCCCCAGCAAAGCCGTGCTCACCCATGCAGTGAACGTCCAGGATGTAGACCATTCGCCGTGCTCCAGGTAGTGGGCCGCATATCCGAAGCTGCCCAACGACACCGTCAGCAGCAAAAGACCCAACATATCGGGCGATGCGAAACGGCCCGCCATCATCAGGGCCGGCTGCAGCAGAAACAGGCAGGTGAGCATCAAGGGCAGACGCCAGGTGCGCGACGGCAGGAATACCTTGCCGAAGAAAACCAGCAGGGCCACAGCCGCCAGTGCCGAGGGGAGCCGCAGCACCCATTCGTGGGGACCGAGAACCTCTATGAAACCCAGCGAGACCCAGTAATGCAAAGGCGCGCCGTCCAGGACGGGAAAAGCTCCTACGCGCGGCATGAGATAGTGCCGCGCGGCCCACATATCGTGCACGATGCCCGCATGGCGGGTTTCGTCAGTTGTCAGGAAAGGATAAGAGCCAGCGCCCGCCATCAGAAACAGCAGGACCATCGCCGCAAGACATGACCAAATCGCCCAACTGATGTGCGTGGGCATCGAACGCAGCCTCTCAGTGGCGCTACGGCACGTACTGGAGGTACGATCCGCGTTCATTATTACTCCATATTAGATAGAAGCGATATATACACTCCGACTTCTTATATTACATAAAATTACATTATTGTCGCAAGATCTCGCAACAACCTCGTTTTTCCATTCGTTTTTCCCTCCGTCACATTGACGTCCCATCCGCCATTCATTAAGATTACTATTAAAGTCATCTTTAACCCTGAACCTCGCTTACATGGCCCGTCCCGACCTTTGTACCCCTGAAGAAATCCGCCAGCTTGTTGATCAATTCTATGGGCGCATCCAGGCCGACGCGGTGCTGGGTCCTGTCTTTGATCAGCATATCGACGACTGGCCCCTGCACCTGGACATCATGGTGCGTTTCTGGTCTTCGATTCTGCTCGGCGCCGGCACCTACAGCGGCACTCCCATGCCCAAGCATGTGGCATTGCCCGGGCTGGACGCTGCTATGTTCCATCGCTGGCTGGATCTCTTCCACACCACCACCTCCGAACTTCCCAATCGCGACATGGCCAACCAGGCGGATGAACTGGCGCGCCGCATCGCACGCAGCCTCTGGTTTGGCTACCAGATGAACCGCGAACCCAACCGCATGCCCCAGGAGCTCAATCATGAATGAACCCACGCGCGACGCAGCCGCAACGCGTCCAGCGCCAGATCTTTCTGTCTTTCTCAGTCTGGGGTTCCGGCCGCTTTATATCTGCGGGTGCGCCTGGGCATTGATTTCAGTGGCGATCTGGATTTTCACTCCGGCCCTGATTCCCGCCCCCTTCTTTGCGGTGGCCTGGCATGCACACGAAATGCTGTGGGGTTTTATTGCCACCATCGCCGTAGGTTTTCTGCTGACCGCCAGCGCCACCTGGACAGGCTTCAACCCCATGCAAGGCAGGCCCCTGGCCGTGATCACACTCATGTGGCTGGGAGCCCGCATCGCCTACCTGGCGGGGGGCGAAACCGCATTCATCATCGGCATGGCCCTGGAAAGCCTGTTCTTCGGCTACAGCGCCCGCAAGCTCATGCAAGTCATGATCAAAGGCAAGAGCAAGCGCAACTACGGCATTCCCCTGCTGGTGCTGGGCCTGGGCGTCAGCAATATCCTGTTTCTGCTGTCCACGCTCAAAGGCGATTACCTGATGGTGATTGAACGCTTCAACACCGGCATGCTGTTCATGGCAGTGCTCACCATCCTGATTGCGCGGCGAGTCGTGCCTTTCTTTGCCGGGCGCATGGTGCCCGGGCTGGATATTCCGATGCTGGCTGGCAGCGGCCGGGTACAGCTTGTGGTGGGCAGCGTGGCCATTGCGGCCGGGCTGTTCAATCTGAATGTCGCCATGGCCGTCGCCCTGGCCATCGTGGGGCTGATCGGCCTGTATCAGGTCTGGCGCTGGAAGCCGCTGTCCGTCCTGCATAAACCCATGTTGTGGATTCTCTACCTGGGGTATCTGGGGCTGGCGCTGGGGCTGCTGGCTGCGGCGCTGCATCTGCTCGGCATGGGCGGCTTCTTCCTGCTGCGCGATGCCGCTCATGTACATATCATCGGCATGGGGGGCTTCGCTCTTCTGATCATCGGCATGGTCACGCGCACGGCGTTGGGCCATACAGGCCGCCCGCTGGCGCTGGACAAGACCATGCTCGCCAGCTACTGGCTGATGGTCGCCGCAGTGGTGTTGCGGCTGGCAGCCCTGTTCCCGACCTCTTTCGCCGGGCCACTGCTGCACGCGACGGCCACGGCATGGGTTATCGCGATGGCCCTTTATCTGTACCGTTACGTTCCCATCCTGATCACGCCACGGGCAGATGCGCCTCCCAAAACCGCCCGGCCGTCCGATGCCCCCATCCCCACTGTGGCGCGGCGCTGATTCACCCTTGGCGCTTCACGCGGCCACATCGGCCCGAAGCGCCTTTTTTGTCCTTGACACAACAGGAGAGCACCGTGCGTCTGACAGCAATGACTGACTACTCCATGCGCCTGCTTATGTATTTAGGCAACCGCCAGGAACGGCTGTGCACCATTGCCGAGGTCGCCCGCGCGCATGGCATTTCCGAACCTCACCTCATGAAAATCACCCACCGCCTGGCTCAGGCGGGCTGGGTGGAAACCACAAGGGGAAAGAATGGCGGCATGCGCCTGGCGCGCGAGCCCGCCGAGATCCCGCTGGGCGCTGTGGTGCGCGACATGGAAAATGATTTATCCATTGTCGCCTGCCTGGGCGGCGGCCAGACCGACTGTGTGCTGGTCGGCCAGTGCAAGCTGACCAGCATCATGCAAGGCGCACTGGATCAATTCCTGGGACACCTTGACCGTTACACTCTGGCCGACATCCTGCCGGCCAGAGCGGCAGATCAGACGAGTTCGCAGCGCACCGTGACCGGATGCGAGCGCAGTTCTGAAATGATTGTGTCGTTCACCTCGCCTTCCACATCCGAAATCACATAGCCAATGGGGCCGCGCGTCTGGAGATGCTGGGCGACGATGTTCAAACCATGTTTGGCCACCACGCTGCTCAGAGCCCCCATGGCACCCGGAACATTGCGGTGCACATGCAGAATGCGGGCGGTGCCCGTGCGTTCCTGATAAGCCACTTCCGGGAAGTTCACCGAACCCTTGGTCGCGCCGGAGTTCAAATAGGACACCAGTTTTTCCGCCACTTCGCGACCAATGTTTTCCTGCGATTCCTGAGTACTGCCGCCGATATGAGGCGTGAGAATCACATTGGGCATGCCGCGCAAAGGGCTGTCCAGCGCCTCGTCGCGCCCCTTGGGCTCGACGGGAAAGACGTCCAGCGCCGCGCCGCCCAGGTGGCCGCTCTTCAAAGCGACATGCAGCGCGTGGATATCCACCACCGTTCCCCTTGAGGCGTTGATGAGAATGGCCCCCGGCTTCATGGCGGCAATCGTCTGCTCGTTGATGAGATTTTCTGTGCGCTTTCCGCCCGGCACATGCAGGGTGACGACATCAGACTGCGACAACAGGCGCTTGAGGGACACGCAGGGCTTGGCATTGCCACGCGGCAATTGTGCTTCGACATCATGGAACAGCACATTCATGCCAGCCATTTCCGCCAGGGTGCCCACCTGGGAACCGATATTGCCGTAACCCACGATGCCGAGTGTTTTACCTCGCGTCTCGTAAGCCCCTTCCGCGGTTTTATCCCAGAACCCCTGATGCACCCTTTCGTTCTTTTCGGGAATGCGCCGCAGCAGCAGAATGGCTTCCGCCACCACCATTTCAGCCACCGAGCGCGTATTCGAGAACGGCGCATTGAAGACCGCCACGCCATTTGAAAGGGCCGTGTCGAGATCCACCTGGTTGGTACCGATGCAAAAGCAGCCGATCACCCGGAGATCGCGGTTCTGGGCGAGCAGCTCAGCGTCGATCTGGGTGCGGGAACGGATACCCAGCACATGCGCCCCCCGGATCGCCTCGCTCAGGGACTCCGGCGGCAGAGCCGCAGCGTGGGTAACAATGTCTTCATACCCGGCTGCCTGAAACACTTCACGCGCGCTGGGGTGGATGTTCTCGAATAAAACAATACGTGCCATCAAACCAACTCCAGTTGAGAGACCATTAATTGTGAACTATTTTGGTACCCATTGCAGGGACAACCCTTAGAAAAACGCTGTTTTTGTGATTCGTTGCTCACGAGCCGCCTGCCAGCCAGGTTAAATAAGGCCCCCCGCCGCCGTCCGGTTACACTTTGTCTTATTAAACAGGGCATAGTTGCCCCGACTCACCCGGAACGACCTACACATGCTGACTTCCTTACGCATCCAGAATTTCAAAGCCTGGAAAGACACAGGCCAGACGCATTTCGCTCCTCTTACCATTCTGTTCGGGGCAAACAGCAGCGGCAAAAGCAGCCTGGGGCACCTGCTGCTGGCCATGAAACAGACTGCCCTGTCCAGCGACCGGCGCCGCCCCCTGCAATTGGGCGACGACCGTTCCCTTGTGGAACTGGGCTCCTTCCAGGAATGTCTGCACAACAACGATCTTTCGCAACCCCTGCATTTCAGGTTCGGCTGGCGTCCTGACCACACCCTGACGGTGAACGACCCGGTGACGCGCCAACGCCTGCAGGGCGACGAGCTGCAACTCGAAGTCAGCCTGGCGGCTGATGCCCACGCTCAGCCCGAAGTCCAGCTGATGTCCTACACCCTTTGCGAAAACCAGACGCCCCGGATGCAACTCACCTACGAACTGCATCAAGACGGGCAGGCCAGCCTTGACAGCGAAGGCTATGCGCTGAAGCAGAACGCAGACCATGACCGCCCCTTGCAGGCGCCGGACAAGTTCTACCGGCTCTCCGACCAGACCCGGGCCCGCTATGAGAACGCCGATTTCGCGACCGACTTCGCTTTGTCCACCGAAGCCATGCTGCATGGCCTGCACCATCTGGGGCCGCTGCGGGAAGCGCCACGGCGCCTGTACTCATGGTCGGGCGACGCGCCTGAAGATGTAGGGCAGCGCGGCGAGCAGACCATTGCCGCACTGCTGGCCGCCACTCAGCAGCAAAGAATGATTTCCTACGGCCCCGGCCAGCCCGAACAACGCTTTGACGCCTGCATTGCCGACTGGCTGCAACGCCTGGGAATCATTGCCAGCTTTACTGTGCAGCCTATTGCCGCTGGACGCAAGGAATATGAGGTCATGGTGCGCCCCCACCCGCAGGCCAATGAGGTCAAGATCACCGATGTCGGGTTTGGCGTCTCGCAGATCCTGCCGGTGCTGGTGCAGGCTTTCTACTGCCAGCCCAACACTACGGTATGGATGGAACAGCCCGAGGTGCATCTGCATTCCCAGGTACAGGCGGAACTGGCCGACGCCCTGATCACTGCGGTGCAGGCTCACGAAAACGGGCGGCCCCGGGGCGTGCAGATTGTCGTGGAAAGCCATTCCGAACATCTGCTGAATCGCATTCAGCGCCGTATTGCCGAAGGCCGCATCGCCGCCGAAGACGTCGCCGTGTACTTCTGCCGCCGCTCGAACAGCGCATCCGAACTGGAGCCTTTACGGCTCAATGCATACGGCGAAATCGAGAACTGGCCCGATAATTTCTTCGGCGACGAAATGGCCGATATCGCCGCCCGCACTCAGGCGGCCATTGCCAAACGGCGTCAGGCCCGAACCACCGGAACCTCCGGCAACGGGAAGCAGCCATGAAGGCTGTCATTGACACCAACGTCCTGCTGGTCGCCAACCGCCAGCATGCGGATATCTCCGAAGAATGTGCGCAGTCCTGTGTTGACCGCCTGCAAGCCATGCAGGCGCACGGCATCACGGTCATCGACGACGCCTATCACATCCTGGGCGAATACCAGCACAAGACCAGCATTTCTCCCCCGAAAGGCGTGGGCGATGTTTTCCTGAAATGGCTGCTGCGCAACGCAGGCAACCCCATGCACGTTGAAATGGTCAGCATTACGGAAACCGAACCCGAACACTTCGCCGAGTTTCCCTGCGACGATCTGCAGCAGCGCTTTGACGCGCCTGACCGCAAGTTTCCCGCCACCGCGCACGCCCACCCTGAAAAGCCGCCCATCTGGCAGGCGGCCGACTGCAAATGGCTGGACTGGTGGCCCACGCTCGCCGAATATGGCGTGCAGGTAGAATTCCTGTGTCCGGCCGACGCCCGTGGTTTCTACCGCAACAAGTTTCCGAAACAGCCCATTCCCGCAGCGCCCGCTGCAACTCCTCTTCCCGCCTTCGACCATGACTGATTTTTTTCGCTTTCCCCAAACCCCTCATATCGCCTGGCTTGGCGAAGGCGCGCCCCGCGACGACAAGCTGCTGACTGATGATGAAATCGCCGTTCTGCTGGAAAACGAGGTGGTCGCAGAAGAAAAGCTCGATGGCGCCAACGTGGGTTTTTCACTGGCGCCGGACGGCAGCCTGCGGGCCCAGAACCGCGGCCAGTATCTGATTGAGCCCCATGTGGGGCAATTCAGCCGCCTGCCCGCGTGGTCGATGCAGCATGGCGACAGCCTGCGGGCCGTGCTCAACCCCGACCTCATCGTTTTTGGCGAATGGTGTGCCGCGCGCCACTCGCTGGATTATGCCACCCTGCCCGACTGGTTCATGGTGTTCGACGTTTACGACCGCAAGGCGGAACGCTTCTGGAGCACGCGCCGCCGCAATGCGCTGGCTGCTCAGGCGGGCCTGATCACCGTGCCGCATCTGTTCACGGAAAAAGTCACGGTGGAGGAAGTCAAGAAATACGTAGAAGCCGCCACCAGCCGCTTCCGCCCTGGCCCCCTGGAAGGGCTGGTGCTGCGCAGCGAAGATGACGACTGGTGCCTGGGCCGCGCCAAACTGGTGCGCCACGATTTCACTCAGGCGATTGATGTCCACTGGCGCAAGCGGGCCATTGAATGGAACCGGCTGAAAATGACCGGCTACTGACCCCTCGCGGCACGCCGCCTGGTTCCGGGGAAGCAGGCGGCGTAGCGGATTGTTTCAGAGCGCCCTTAAACAGGCTGACTGAACACCCGGACTTCAGGCAGTGGCTCGGTATAGCGCTCTATTTCTACCATGCCGGTGTGGCCGCAATTGGCTTGCGCCAGGCGCGATGATGCGACACCGGTCATCAGGGCATTGACGTCGCCATAACGGCAGAGGCTGCCGATTTCCCTGGCATTGACCGGATCAAACCAGCCCCCTTCGTTGATGCGCACCACTCCGGGGCGTATTTCGTCGGTGATTTTCAGCCCGGCCAGAATCTGCCCTCTGTCGTTGAACACCCGCACCACATCGCCGTCGCTCAAGCCGCGCGCACTGGCATCATCGGGGTGCATCCAGCAAGGTTCACGCCCGGCAATAGCGTAAGACTGCCGGTTGACTGTGCCACATAACTGAGAGTGCAGGCGCATTTGTGGATGGTTGGCTGCTACGTGCAGCGGATAGCGGGCGTTCGGCCTGCCAAGACGCTCCATGGGCTCCATCCAGGTGGGGTGTGGCGGGCAATCGTCGTATTCGTAGCGTTCTATGGTTCTTGAATAAATCTCGAACTTGCCCGACGGTGTCCCCAGGGCGTTCAACAGCGGATCGGCGCGGTAATCGGCATGGCGAACGAAGTCCTCCTGGGCCGTGGCGACCGGGAAAGCCAATGGCTTGTTGCTTTCCCAAAAAACATCGAACACCGGCATTTCCATGCCTTTCGCACGAGATTCGATCTTTGCCCCTTCATAGAGCCCACGGATACGATCCATTTCGGACAGCCCTTCGGTGTATTCGTACCCTTTGCCCAGTTTGGCGGCGATGTCTGCAAAGATATCGAAATCGTTGCGCGCTTCAAAAAGCGGCTCGACAATCTTTTTCATGGGAACGATATGGCTGAGCGCGTAATCGCCGACTTGTTCGATATCGTTGCGTTCGTAAGATGTGGTCGCTGGCAGGACGATATCCGCATAGCGGGCGGTTGCCGTCCACTGGAAATCATGAACGATAAAGGTATCCAGATTGCGCCAGGCGCGCAGCATTTCGTTGCGATCCTGCTGATGCGAGAAAGGATTCCCGCCCGCCCAGTAGGCAAGTTTAATCAAAGGAAGCTCGATTTCGGTTCCGTTGAACTGCATGGTCTTGCCAGGGTTCAGCAGGGTTTCCACCAAACGTGACACAGGGATGGAAATGGCGCCACTTTGCGCCAGCCAGGCCGCTCCTTCACTGCTCTGTCCCGAAGCATCGCCAATCGCGCCGAGAATCGGCGTGGTACTGGTAGGCGCGCCGCCTGATGAATAGTGATAGCTCAAACCATAGCCGCCACCGGGCAGGCCGATTTGCCCCAGCATTGCAGCCAGGGTGATGAGCATCCAGTGGATTTGTTCGCCGTGGTGCTGACGCTGGGTTGAATACCCCAACGCCAGCATGGTGCGGTGGCTGGCAAAACGGCGGGCCAGATCACGCAGGGTCTGTGCTGGCAGGCCGCAGATCTGCGACGCCCACTGCGCGTCTTTGGCGACCCCGTCGCTGTCTCCCAACAGATAGGGCAGGAACCTGTCGAAACCTGTGGTGTAGCGATCGAGGAATTTCTGATCGTGCAGCCCTTCCGTGTACAGCGTGTGTGCAATCCCCAGCATCATGGCGACATCGGTATGCGGGCGCGGTGCCAGCCATTCGCCATTCAGTTCCTTGCAGGTTTCTGTCAGGATGGGGTCGATGCTCAGGACTTTGGTTCCCGCTTTTTTAAGCATCTGAACCCCCGGCCAAGCGCCATGATCGGCAACCTGCCAGGAAATCTGCGATGTATTCAAGGGGTTGCAGCCCCAGAACACCATTAGTTCACAATGCTCAGCCAGGTTGTTCCAGGTTGTGCATTGCTCATAGACTTCCAGCGAGCCCGACACATAGGGAAG